>DATFES010000347.1:0-17464 GCA_035250945.1 Alphaproteobacteria bacterium
TGAACGCAGCGGTCGCCGGGTTTTCCGTTTGCGCCGCCGGTGCGCCGTGACCCTGCGTCGGGCCGCCGTGCTGGTGCGCCGATCCGCTGCCGGCGAACAGACTCGCCGTGGCGAGCGATAATGCGAAGACGGACGCCTTCCAAGGTTCCATGAGAAAATGTCTCCTGACATTCGAGAACGAAGGTCAAACTCCGGAGCGACATAGGTATTCCGGCTGCTGGAAGGTCAAGCGGACGACGCGACGGCGCCGATCGGCGGCGACGTCGCGGCGCGTCGGCCTGTCCGGGGTTGCGCCTCGCGCGCGGCGCTTGTAGCTTCCCTGCTCGCCGCCGCGCCTCGTGCAATCACGAACCTCGGAACCTAACCATGGCCAGCCCCGCCGCTCGCCCCGCGCCCGCCGAACGCCCGCTGCTTGCCGGACGTCTCGGCCGCATCAAGCCGTCGCCGACGATCGCGGTGACGACCAAGGCGCTCGAGCTCAAGGCGGCGGGACGCGACGTCATCGGGCTCGGCGCAGGCGAGCCGGATTTCGACACGCCGCAAAACATCAAGGATGCGGCGAAGCGCGCCATCGACGCCGGCCAAACGAAGTACACTGCGGTCGACGGCACGCCGGAACTGAAGCGCGCGATCTGCGCCAAATTCGCGCGCGAAAACGGGCTGACCTACAAGCCGAACCAGATCACCGTCGGCACCGGCGGCAAGCAGGTGCTCTACAACGCGTTGATGGCGACGCTCAACCCCGGCGACGAGGTGATCATTCCGGCGCCCTATTGGGTGTCGTATCCCGACATGGCGTTGCTCGCCGACGGCGCTCCGGTGATCGTCGAATGTTCTCAGAACAACGGCTTCAAGATGCGCGCCGAGCAGCTCGAGGCGGCGATCACGCCGCGCACCAAGTGGCTGATCTTGAATTCGCCCTCGAACCCCACCGGCGCCGCATACACCCGCGACGAGCTGAAGGCGCTGACCGACGTTCTGGTGCGCCATCCGCATGTTTGGGTGATGACCGACGACATGTACGAACACCTGGTCTACGACGAGTTCGAATTCGCCACGCCGGCGCAGATCGAGCCGCGGCTTTACGATCGCACGCTGACGGTGAACGGCGTCTCCAAGGCGTACTGCATGACCGGGTGGCGCCTCGGCTACGCCGGCGGCCCGGCGCATCTCATCAAGGCCATGGCGGCGGTGCAGTCGCAGAGCACGTCGAATCCGTCGTCGATCAGCCAGGCCGCGGCGGTCGAGGCGCTCAACGGGCCGCAGGACTTCATCGCCAAGCACAACGCGGAGTTCAAGCGCCGGCGCGATCTAGTGGTCGACATGCTGAACAAGGCGATAGGACTGCGATGCCCGACGCCCGAAGGCGCGTTCTACGTCTACCCATCGTGCGCCGGCGCTATCGGCCGCAAGACGCCGAAGGGGACCACGATCGCCAGCGACAGCGACTTCGTGGAGTACCTGCTCGAGGCCGAGGGCGTCGCAGTGGTCCAGGGAGTCGCGTTCGGGCTGTCGCCCTATTTCCGCATCTCGTACGCCACCTCGACCGAAGCGTTGCGCGAGGCGTGCACGCGCATCCAACGCGCGTGCGAAGCCCTCAAGTAACCGTGCGCGAACCGGCGTCGGACGACGTCGAGTTCGTCGTTCCGGCGCCGACGGATCTGCCGCGGCTCGCCGCGCTGGCGCGCGCCTACTACGCCGAGGCTGGCATGGCGTGGCGCGAGGAGGCGCAAGAGCGCGCGCTCGCCATGCTGTGCGGCGGCGACAAGCAGGCGCTCGGTTGGCTCGCCGTGTTCCACGGCAGCGATGTCGGTTATATCGTCTGCTGCCTCGGTTTCAGCGTCGAGTTCGGCGGCTACGACGCGTTCATCGACGAGCTGTATGTCGTTCCGGGATTTCGTCGCCGCGGACTCGGCCGCCGCGCGCTGGCGCACGCGATCGCCCAGCTCGAGGCGCGAGGCGTTCGCGCCGTCCACCTTCAGGTCGAGCGCACGCTCGTCGAGGCGCAAAAACTCTATCGCCGGGCGGGGTTCGCCGACGACGGGAGGTTCCTGTTGACCAAGCGCCTTGCGGCGAGGTGAACGCCGCCCCGATTGACTCCGGCACGTCCGATCCGCGACGCTCGCTCGGTTCGCGAAGGAGGGAATGACGAATGAAGATTGCGATCATGGGGACCGGCGGGGTCGGTGGATATTTCGGCGCGCGATTCGCGGCGGCGGGCGCCGATGTCGCGTTCGTCGCCCGCGGCGCCCATCTCGAGGCGATCCGCCGCGACGGCCTCAGGGTCGAGAGCAAGAACGGCGACTTGCACGTCAAACCGGCGAAGGCGACCGACAAACCGTCCGAAATCGGCTCGGTCGATCTGGCGGTACTGACCGTCAAGTTGTGGGATACCGACGCGGCGATCGCGGCGATGGCGCCGCTGATGGGCGCCGCCTCCGCCGCCGTATCGTTCCAGAACGGCGTCGAAGCCGCCGACAAGCTCGTGGCGGCGTTCGGGCGCGATCGAGTACTGGGCGGCGTCTCGCAAATCGCCGCGGTCATCGCGGCGCCCGGCGTCATCCGGCACACCGGAACATTGGCCCGCCTCGTCGTCGGCGAGCTCGACGGCAAGGAAAGCGCGCGGATCAAGGCGCTCGCCGATCTCGCCAGGCGCGCGAATGTAGATCTCGTCGTTTCGCCCGATATTAGGCGCGCGGTTTGGGAGAAGATGGTGTTTCTCGCCACCTTCAGCGGCATGACCGCGCTGCTTCGGCGTCCCAAAGGCGCGATCTTCAGCGATCCCGACACGCGCGCCATGTTCGAACAGGCCGCGGCCGAGGCGGTCGCGGTGGCGCGTGCGCAAGGGGCGCAGCTTGCACCCGATCACCTCGCCAAGGCCATGGCCTTCGGCGACGGGCTGCCGGCCGAGATGAAATCGTCGATGCTGGGCGATCTCGAACGCGGAAACCCGCTCGAACTGCCGTGGTTGTCGGGCGCGATCGCCCGCATGGGCAAAGCCGCGGGCGTGTCGACGCCGGTGCACCAGTTCATCTATTCCGCCCTCAAGCTCGACGCCGCGGGAGGGCGCAAGGCATGAACGACAAGTCGCGCATTGTTTCGAAGGCGGCCGTGGTTGGCGCCTTGCCGAAACTCACCGTGCGCGCGCTGCGGGCGCGGGTGGTCGATGTGCCGATGCGCCGGCCCTTCGCCACCGGCAGTGGCGCGCTCAAGAGCGTGCCGCTGGTCCTCGTTGACCTCGTCACCGAGGAGGGCGTGACGGGGCACGCTTATCTTTTCTGTTTCCGGCCTTTCCTCGGCCGCATGATCGTGCAGGCGCTGGACGATATGCTCGAGGCGACGAAGGGCGACGCGGTGGCGCCGGCCGAGATATGGGCCAAGCTCCATCGCCGCTACGTGCTGATGGGCCATCAAGGGGCGCTCGTAATGGCCGGTTCGGGTTACGACGTCGCGGCGTGGGATGCGCTCGCCAAGGCGGCGGGCGCGCCGCTGGCGCGGTTTCTCGGCGGCACGGTCGGCGCGGTGCCGGCCTACAACAGCAATGGGCTGGGACTGGCGCCTCCGGCCAAGGTCGCCGAGGAGGCGCTCGAACTCCTCGACGAAGGATTCAAGGCGATCAAAATCCGCCTCGGCCGGCCGACCTGCGAGGCCGATGTCGCGGCGGTGCGCGCGGTGCGCAAGAAGATCCCATCCGATGCGCCGCTGATGTCGGACTACAACCAGTCGCTCAGCCTCGCCGAGGCGCTCAAGCGCGGTCGGGCGCTCGACGAGGAAGGCATTTACTGGCTCGAGGAGCCGATGCGGCACGACGATTACGCCGGCAACGCCAAGATCGCCGCGGCGCTACGCGTGCCGGTGCAAATCGGCGAGAATTTCGTCGAGCCGTTCGCCATGGCGCGCGCCTTGGAGGCCAAAGCGTGCGATTTCGTGATGCCCGACCTGCAACGCATCGGCGGCGTCACCGGCTGGCTGCAGGCGGCGGCGCTCGCCGCGGCGCACGGGATCGAAATGTCGACGCATCTGTTTCCCGAGGTCAGCGCGCACCTCATGCGCGTCACGCCGACGGCGCATTGGCTCGAATACGTCGACTGGGCGTCGCCAATCCTGGCCGAACCGCTCAAGGTCAAGGACGGTCACGTTCGCATGGCGGACAAGCCGGGCAACGGCCTCGCCTGGAACGAGGCGGCGGTCGCTAGGCTTGTGGTCGACTGATCCGAACGCAGCGCTCGGGAGGGACGCCGGGCGCCGCTCGAATTCGGCTTGCCAAGCCCCCATCGCCTTGGTTCACTAAAAGAAAAAGCCTCGGTCCGTCACAGTCGGGGAGAAACTCGGGATGCCCACCAAAGCCCCCTCGGCGCCCCGCTGCGCGGCGCTGGTCGGTCCCTATCTCGGCGGTAAAACGACGCTGCTCGAGAGCCTTCTATCGGTGACCGGCGCCACTTCGCGCAAAGGGTCGGTCAAGGAGGGCAACACGGTCGGCGACAATTCGCCCGCGGCGCGCGCGCGCCAGATGAGCGTCGAGCTCAACGTCGCGTCGACCAGCTTTATGGGCGAGGCGTGGACCTTCATCGATTGCCCCGGCTCGATCGAACTCGGTCACGAAGCGCAAACCGCGCTGATGGTCGCCGACATCGCCATCGTCGTGCTCGAACCGATCCTCGATCGCGCGCGGATGCTGGCGCCGATGTTCAAATTCCTCGACGACCACGAGATTCCGCACATCCTGTTCCTCAACAAGATCGACCAGGGCGAGCCGCGCATCCGCGACATCATGGCGGCGCTGCAAGCGATATCGGCGCGCCCCCTTGTGCTGCGCCAGGTGCCGATCCGCGAGGGGGAGAAGATCGCCGGCTACGTCGATCTGGTGAGCGAACGCGCCTATCGTTACAAGCCCGGCCAGCAGTCCGATCTGGTCAAGATTCCCGACGAGCTGATCGATCGCGAGAAGGAAGAGCGCCAGGGCCTGCTCGAGAAACTGGCCGATTTCGACGACAAGCTGCTCGAGCAACTGCTCGAGGATACGGTTCCTCCAAAGGACGAGATATACCGGCAACTCGTCAAGACGATCTCCGACGACAAGCTGGTGCCGATCATGCTTGGCTCGGCCGAGCGCGACTTCGGCGTGCGGCGGCTGTTGAAAGCGTTGCGGCACGACACGCCCGAACCGGCGATCGCGATGATGCGCCGCGGCATCGAATCCTCGGGCGAGCCGCTGGCGCAGGTGTTCAAGACGCAGCACGCGGCGCATACCGGCAAGCAATCGCTGGCGCGCGTGTGGCGCGGGCCGATCGCCGACGGAACGACGCTCGGCGACGGCACGGCGTCGGCGCGCGTGGCCGGTATGTCACGGCTGGTCGGCGCGCAGATGAGCAAGTTGCCGAAGGCCGAAGCCGGCGACGTCGTGGCGATGGGCCGCCTCGAAGGCATCATGACCGGCGCCACCATCGTACCCTCGGGCAAGCCGCCGGCGGGCCTTGCCGCCTGGCCGGCGCCGCCGGCGCCGCTGTTCGCGCTTGCGGTGACCGCCGAGAAACGCGCCGACGACGTCAAGCTGTCGGGCGCGATCCAGCGGCTCACCGAGGAAGATCCATCGCTGTCGGTCGAGCACAACGCCGACACCGGCGAGTTCCTGTTGTGGGGCCAGGGCGAGACGCATCTCGCGGTGGCGCTCGAGCGCCTCAAGTCGCAGTACAACGTGCCGGTCGTCGGCCGCACGCCGCAAGTGCCCTACAAGGAGACGATCCGCAAAGGCGTATCGCAACATGCGCGGCATAAGCGCCAGAGCGGCGGCCACGGCCAATTCGCCGACGTCAAGGTGGAGATCAAGCCGCTGCCGCGCGGGAGCGGCTTCGTCTTCGAGGACAAGATCGTCGGCGGCGCGATTCCGCGCAATTTCATCCCGGCGGTCGAGGACGGCATTCAGGATTATCTGAAACGCGGGCCGCTCGGTTTTCCGGTGGTCGATGTCCATACCGCGTTGATCGACGGACAGTACCACTCGGTCGACAGCTCCGACCAGGCGTTCAAGATCGCCGGCTCGCTCGCCATGCGCGAGGGCATGCCGAAATGCGAGCCAGTGCTGCTCGAGCCGATCTGCAAGGTCGAGATCTCGGTGCCGACCGAGTTCACCTCGAAGGTGCAGCGCCTGGTGTCGACGCGGCGCGGTCAGATCCTCGGCTTCAACGCCAGGGAAGGATGGCCCGGCTGGGACTCCGTCTCGGCGCATCTGCCGCAAGCCGAGATGCACGATCTGATCATCGAGTTGCGTTCGGCGACGATGGGCGTCGGCAGCTTCGCGTGGAGCTTCGACCATCTTGCCGAGCTGACCGGCAAGCCGGCGGAGAAGATCGTCGCCCGCATGCAGGGCGAAGCGCGCGCGGCGTCGTGATCCGTCGTGCATAGGCTCGGTCGGGCTTCGCGGCCGGATCCGAACATGGCGCGATGCGGCGCGACCCTGATCCAATGACCTCGAGGTCGTCGCACGCCGCGACGCTGCTGTCCGAGGCGTGGCGTACCGCAACGCCGCTGAATGCGCTGCCGCCGGAATCACGACCGCGCAACGCCGCCGAGGCGTATCGCATCCAAGACGCCTTCGCGCGCGCGGTAGGCGAGCCGACCGTCGGGTGGAAGATCGGCTGCACCAGCGCCGCGGCGCGAAAGATCCTCAAGACGCGCGCGCCGATGTATGGACGAGTATTGGCCTCGCGCCTGTTCGCCAGCGGCGCGACGCTCGGCGCGAGCTACAAGCTCCGCGGCGTCGAAGGCGAATTCGCGTTCAAGCTCAAGCGCGATCTGCCGCCGCGCCGGCGCCCCTACGCCCGAGCCGAAGTGCGCGCGGCGATCGCCGGCCTGCTTCCTGCGATCGAGGTCATCGAGCCGCGCTATACGGAC
Organism: Alphaproteobacteria bacterium; assembly: GCA_035250945.1. Lineage (GTDB taxonomy): Bacteria > Pseudomonadota > Alphaproteobacteria > CACIAM-22H2 > CACIAM-22H2 > DATFES01. The sequence continues at coordinate 6,892 of DATFES010000347.1, forward strand.
TGGCTCGCCGTCGGCATCCACAGCGTCATTGCGGATCTTGGCGGGGATGGGGCAGTTGTCCTCGGCCGCGCGGTTCCGGCATGGCGGCGGATCGATCTTCGCGAGGCGTCCGTGCGCATGACGCTGAACGGCAAGATCGTCGGCGAAGGGACGGGCGCGGATTGCATGGGCGATCCCGTGGCGGCGCTCGTCTGGCTTGCCAATGCCTTACGGATTCGCGGCGGACTCAAGGCCGGCGAGGTGGTCTCGACCGGCACGTGCTGCGGGTTTCATCGCGCCGCGGCGGGAGACCGTTGCATCGCCGATTTTGGCCGGATCGGCCGGGTGGAGGTAAGGTTCTCCGGCCCGTGATTCACGAGTCCGTTGTCCGGTCTTGAAATAACTTAGAGATGCTCTAAATAAATAGCTAACCATATCAAATCTATAGAAAACCAATTAGGAGTATGGATAATGAAGATCGACATCGGCCTCAAAGACAACAGCCGCAAGACGGTCGCCGAGGCGCTCGGCCGGGTCCTGGCGGATAGCTACACGCTTTACCTCAAGACCCATAACTTCCACTGGAACGTGACGGGGCCAAACTTCTACTCGCTTCACAAGCACTTCGAGGAGCTTTACACCGAACTCGCCGGCGCGGTCGACGAACTCGCCGAGCGCATCCGGGCGCTCGGGCAATTCGCGCCGGGAAGCTACGCGGCGTTCGGCAAGCTCACCAAGATCAAGGAGGCGAACGACGTACCGGGTCCGAACGAGATGATCCGACAGCTCGTCGCCGACAATGAAACGATCGTGCGCGCTGCGCGCGAGGTCAAGGATCTTGCCGAGAGCCTCGGCGATGTCGAGACCGGCGACATGATGATCGAGCGCATGCAGGTCCACGAGAAAGCGGCGTGGATGCTGCGCGCCCAGCTCGAATAGCAAAACGGCTCGGAGCTGACGGCAATCGCTCCGAGCCGTGACGCCGTGAAGGCAAGGCGCTATTTTGCCTTGCCGTCCTTGGTCTTCAACGAATTGACGATGTGTGCGGCGACGAATGTGTAATCGTCGGCCGCGCGCGGCTTATGGCAGTTCATGCAGCCCGTCACATTGGCATTGGCCTGGTGGCGGGTCCCATCGGCGTTGAACACCGCGAATTCCCATTCGCCGTTTCGGGTGTTGTCCGGATACTCGGCGCCCCAGCCTTTTTTCTTCTGCTGAACGAAGAGCCCGTTGACCTTGTCCTCGGCGATGAACCGGCCGTTGACGTCCTTCAGCGGCAAGCCGTCAGCGCCGAGTTTCGCCGGCCGCAGCTCAAGGGCGAGATAAGTACCATCGGGGAGCGGCTGGTCGGCGGCGGCCGCTTGCCAGGCCTCGGGATTCATGTAGACGGTACGAATCGCCTTTTGGTCATAACGGTCGATCGTGGCGATCCGCACCCAACCGGCCTTGTAATTGGCCGGAAATTCGACCTTCTCGGGACCGGCGAGCGCATGGCCGATGGCGGCTACTCCGGCGAGCACTGCGGCGCCGCCCAATGCGAGAAGTATCTTCCGCGTCATTCGTTGTCCTCCTCAGGCGCTCAGCGCGTCACGTTGACGGTGGCGTTCATGTTGGCGTGAAGGGCGCAGGCGATCTTGAGACTGCCGGGCTTGGTAAGCGCCAGCCTGACCGTGTCGCCCGGCTTTTGCGGACCGAACGAGACCTGATGGTCGATTGTCGGCGAAAACACCCAGTGATTTGTGATGTCGCTGTTGACGAAGGCAAGCGTATCGCCGACCTTGGCCTCGATGGCTTTCGGCCCATATTGATTGCGCACCATCGACACGCTTACTTCTTTCGCGGCGAATACGTCGCCGGCTGCGGCGCCGAGCGCGACGCCCCCGGCCAGACCGCCGGCGATCAGCCAGCGATACCCACTGTTCAGGAATCGGCCCATTTGGTTCTCCCTTGCAAGGGCGCGCACGACCTAAAGGCGCCCATGACTCGCTCTTGCCACGCCAAGGTGCGATGCCCCGACGCGTCGGGTCAAATAACGACTTCGCGAGGTGAAGCGGGAGAGTGGCGCGCCGCGTTCTAACGCCCGACCCAGGCGATGCGGAGCACGTTGGTCGCGCCCGGGGTGCCGAAGGGAACGCCGGCGGTGATCACTACGCGATCGCCGGGCCTCGCGAAATCCTCGCGCTCGGCGATGCGGCATGCCTTCTCGACCATGTCCGAGAAGTTCTTCACGTCCTCCGTGATCACCGCGTGCACGCCCCAGCACAGGCCGAGCCGTCGCGCGGTGCCCGATTTTTCGGTGAGGCACAGGATCGGCACATCGGGACGTTCGCGCGCCGCGCGCAAGGTGGTCGATCCCGATGTCGTGTAGGTGACGATGGCCGCCGCTTGAATGGTGTGGGCGACCTGGCGCGCCGCGGCGGTGATCGCGTCGGCCGGCGTCGCCTCGGGATCGTAATGATAGGCGTCCATGATCGGACGATAGGATGGATCGCGCTCGACCCGCTCGACGATGCGGCCCATCATCGCCACCGCCTCGACCGGGAATCCGCCCGACGCAGTTTCCGCCGAAAGCATCACCGCGTCGGCGCCGTCGTAAACCGCGGTCGCCACGTCCGACGCTTCGGCGCGCGTCGGCGCCGGGGCGTGAACCATCGAGTCGAGCATCTGCGTCGCCACGATCACCGGACGGCCGGCGCGGCGGCAGGCCCGCACGATGCGCTTCTGCAGGCTCGGCACGTCCTCCGGCGGCATCTCGACGCCGAGATCGCCGCGCGCCACCATGATCGCATCGGACAACTCGACGATTCCGTCGAGCCGCTCGATCGCTGCCGGCTTCTCGAGCTTGGCCATGACCGCGGCCCGGCCGGCGATCAGCTTGCGCGCCTCGGCGATGTCCTCGGGCCGCTGCACGAACGACAGCGCGACCCAATCGCATCCAAGATCGAGTCCGAAGGCGAGATCGCGGCGGTCCTTTTCGGTGAGCGGCGACAGCGGCAACACGATTCCCGGAACGTTGACGCCTTTGCGATCCGACAGCACGCCGCCCGTGACAACGTCGCACTGGGCGAAATCGGGGCCCGACGCGACGACCTTGAGCCGCACGCGCCCGTCATCGAGCAGGAGGTCGGCATCGGGCCGCAAGGCGGCGAAGATTTCCGGGTGGGGCAGGGGCGCGCGCGCGCGGTCTCCGGGCTTGGCGTCGAGGTCGAGGCGAAACGTATCGCCGGTCTTGACCTCGGCGGCGCCCTCGGCGAAGCGGCCGAGCCGCAGTTTCGGTCCCTGGAGATCGAGCAGGATGCCGATCGGCCGGTCAAGACGCGCCTCGAGCGCGCGTATCGTGGCGGCGCGCGCTTTGTGATCGTCTTGCGATCCGTGGCTGAAATTGAGCCGGAAGACGTCGACGCCGGCGAGGAACAAGGCCTCGATACGCTCGTGCGTCGAGGTCGCGGGCCCCAGCGTGGCGACGATCTTGGTCGAACGGCGGCGGCGCATGGCGGCGCCATATTAGGGCAGATTGAACCACGACAGAACCGTTATCGTACGGAAATCGTTAACTTTTGAGGGGTCATGGCGATGGCGCGCGGCCAAGCTTGACAAGCGTTGTTGCAGTTCTTAATTGATCGATCAATCAAGAACGGATCCAGGCGCGATGAACCAGCGGTCTCCATATCATCCGGGCGAGCGGGCGATCCAGGCGCGACTTGGCGTGCGCCAGCGCATCGAAGAGGTCGGCAGGCGGATCATCCGCGACCACATGCCCGAGCAACATCGGGCGTTCTACCGACAGCTCCCGCTGTTTTTCGTCGGTTCGGCCGGGGACGATTTGCGGCCGTGGGCGTCGGCGTTGCACGGTCCGCCGGGATTCGTTCAATCGCCCGATCCGCGCCATTTGCGCGTGCGCGCGCGGCCCATCGCCGGCGACCCGCTTGCCGAGAACCTACGCGACGGCGCTGCCATCGGCGGTCTCGGTTTGGAGTTCCATACCCGGCGGCGCAACCGCGTCAACGGCAAAGCGACCCTCGACGCCGACGGCGGCGGGTTCACGCTTGAAGTCGATCAAAGCTTCGGCAATTGCCCGCAATACATCAATACAAGGCGGGCGCCGCAATCTTCGATCGAGACGACCGCGGGACGCGCGACCGTGGCGCATCGCGGCGAGACGCTCGACGCGCGCGAACGCGCGATCATCGCCGCGGCCGATACGTTCTTCATCGCCAGCCGATACGTCGAGGACGCCGCCGATCCAGCGCACGGCATCGATGTCTCCCATCGCGGCGGCCTGCCTGGCTTCGTCGAGTTGCGCGGATCGCGGCGACTGGTTTGGCCGGATTTTCGCGGCAACTTCGCCTTCAACACGCTCGGCAACATCCTGCTCGATCCGCGCGCCGGACTGCTCTTCGTCGATTTCGCCTCCGGCGCGACGATCCAGATGACCGGCGCTGCCGAGATTCTCTGGACGTTCGAATCGGCCAACCCTGCCCATGCCGGCGCGCAGCGGATGATCGTTTTCGACATCGAAAGCGTGCTGCGGATCGACGACGCCTTGCCGCCCGGTTGGGAATTCCTGACGTATGCGCCCCAGTTCGCGCAGGAAACCGGTCAATGAGCGCCGGCGTGCCAAGCGGGCGCAGCGCGCGATCGCGGCGGCCCAAGGAGAAGATCGTCGCCCGCATCGCCGAAGTGTTCCGCAAGCATGGCTACGACGGTGCGACGCTGAGCCGGCTGATCAAGGCGACTGGGCTGCGCCACGCCAGCCTCTATCACTATTTCCCCGACGGCAAGGAAGGCATGGCGCGGGCGGCACTCGATGACGTCGGACGCTGGTTCAAGGCGCATGTCCTCGACATCCTCGACCGCCCCGGCGCGCCCGAGGCGCGGCTCAAGGCGGCGGCTGAAGCGATCGACGCATTCTACCGCGGCGGTCGGCTGCCGTGCCTGCTGGCGGCGTTGGCGCTCGGCGAATCGCGCGAAGCCCTTAAGACGGAGCTGCAGGGCGCCGTCGATGGCCTCGTCGGCGCGTTCGCCCGTACGCTCGTCGACGCCGGCCTACCGGGCGACGAGGCGCATCGCCGCGCCGAGGATGCGGTCGTCCGATTGCAGGGCGCGCTCATCGTCGACCGTGCGTCGGCCGCCAAAGCCGCCTTTCGCCGCTTCATCGACACGCTGCCCGACCTCGCCAGACGGCCGACGTGATCGTCGCTCAGGCGGGGGCGGTTCCGAGCACGAGAACGGCGCGGAAGTCGTTGACGTTGGTCAGCGTGGGTCCGGTCACGACGAGGTCATCAAGGGCCTTGAACAGCGTGTAGGCGTCGTTGTCGTCGAGCATCGCCGCGGGGCCGAGGCCCTTGGCGCGCGCGCGCGCCAGCGTGTCGGGCGTCGCCAGCGCTCCTGCGTTGTCCTCGGTGCCGTCGATTCCGTCGGTGTCTCCGGCCAGCGCATAAATGCCTGGCGCGCCGTCGAGGGCGACCGCAAGGCCAAGCAGGAACTCGACATTGCGGCCGCCGCGACCGCGTCCGCGGACGGTCACCGTCGTTTCGCCGCCGGAAAGAATCGCCGCCGGCGGCCGGACCGGACCACGGCCGGCGGCGATATCGCGCGCCAAGATCGCGTGCACGCGGCCAACCTCGCGCGCCTCGCCCTCGATCGCGTCGCCGAGAATGAGCGGCGTGAATCCGCCGTGGCGCGCCAATTCGGCGGCCGCCGCGAGCGAGGCTTTGGGGCTGGCGACGATGCGATACTCGGTGCGATCGAATAACGGATCGTCGGGCTTGGGCGTCTCGGCAGCGGCGCCGGCAAGATGGGCGGCGATCGCCGGCGGCGGCGCGATGGCGTATTTCGCCAACACGGCGCGCGCCTCGCGCAATGTCGACGGGTCGGGAACCGTCGGACCGGATGCGATCGCGGAGGGATCGTCGCCGGGGACGTCGGAGACCGCGAGCGTGAGGACGCGGGCGCGCGTCGCTGCCGCTAGCCTGCCGCCGGCGATGCGCGACAAATGCTTGCGCACGATGTTGATCTCGCCGATCGTCGCTCCCGACTTCAGCAGGGCCTGGGTCAACGCCTGCATGTCGGCGAGCGTGATGCCGGCGACGGGGCAGGTCAGCAGCGCCGAACCGCCGCCCGATATGAGGCAGAACACAAGATCCTCGCCGCCCAACCCCGAAACGAGGTCAAGGATTCGCTCCGCGCCCTGGCGCCCGGCCTCGTCCGGCACCGGATGCGATGCCTCGACGACTTCGATGCGTCGCGTCGGCACGCGATGGCCATAGCGGGTTACGACAAGACCCGAAAGCGCGCCCGGATAGTGATCCTCGACCGCCCGGGCCATTATCGCCGCGGCCTTGCCGGCCCCGACGACGACGGTCCGCCCCTTCGGCGGCGAGGGCAGGTGCGGCGGCAAGGCTTTCGCCGGATCGGCGGCGGCGATCGCCACGGCAAACAACGCGCGCAATGTTTCGCGCGGGTCGGACGCCGTCATCGGCTGGCCCGCCGCGCCAATACGATTCCGACCAGCACGACCGCGCCGCCCAGCGCCTGGACCGCGCCGAGCGGCTCGGCGAGCAGGATCCACGCCAGCACGGCGGCGAGCACCGGCTGGACCAGCAATCCGACCGACGAGAACGCCGCCGGCAAATGCGCGAGCGCGTATGCGATAAGGCTCTGACCGCCGGCGTGGCTGAACAGGGCGAGCCCAAGCAAAACCGCCCAGCCGTAAATGCCGGTCGCCATAAGCCCCTCCCCCGACAGCCACGCCACGGGCAGAAGTGCCGCCGCCGATACCGCGCCGCTCCAGGTCATGATCGTCGCCGTCGAGTACGTGGCGCGCAGCCGAGAGACGACCAGCAGATACGCGCCGTAGAAAAACGCGGTGACGACGCCAAGCGCGTCGCCGAGGACATGTTCGATCGACAGCGTCAGCGAGTCTCCCATCAAGATCGCAGCTCCGGCGAGCGCGATCGCCATCGCAACGAGGAATCGCGATTTGAACCGCTGGCCGAACACGAGGTAGGCGCCGAGCGTGACGAATACCGGCGTCAGGTTGGCGAGCAGCGTCGAGTTGGCGACCGAGGTGAGCTTGATCGACCAATGCCAGAACGCGAGATCGGCGGCGAAAAAAGCTCCGGCGAGGACCAAGCCGCTGCGCCCGGCGACGACTTCGGGCGGCGGCGCCGACGCGCGCCCCTCCAGGGCGAGCCATGCACAGAGGGCCGGGACCGCGAATGCGACCCTCCAGAAGGCGGTCGCCGTCGGCCCAAGCTCGGAAATCCGCACGAATATCGGCGCGAAGGCGATGGCGCCGGCGCCGGCGAACAGCGCCGCCAGCGCCAGACGGTCGCGGCCGGTGCGCGCCAGCGAATCGAGCATGGGCCGGTACGTCGCCATGCCTGCTTATAGCCCGGCGCCATTAGGCGCGCTAACGCCGCCGGTCCGAGGCGCGCCCCGGGCATGTCCGGTTCGCGGTTTTCGGTTATAGTCCGCCGCTATATCGCCGATCATGAATAGCGAGGCTTCCGAAATCGACTTGCCGCCGCTGCTGGCGCCCGATGAGGCGCCGGCGGTCGAGATCGTCCATTCCGAAGGCGCCGCCGGGTTCCTGTTATGCTGCGATCACGCCAGCCGGCGCGTGCCGCGCGTGCTTGGCGATCTCGGCCTGCCGCCGGCCGCCTTCGACCGCCACATCGCCTGGGATATCGGCGCCGCCGATGTCGCCCGGCTGTTGTCGCATCGCTTCGATGCGCCTTTGGTCATGTCGGGCTACTCCCGCCTGGTCATCGATTTGAACCGCCGGCACGACGACCCGACCTCGATTCCGGAAGTGAGCGACGGCGTGCTGGTGCCGGCCAATCGCGCCATAACGCCCGAGGAGCGCCGCCGCCGCCGCGACGCGTTGTTCCGCCCCTATCACGCGACGATCGAGGCGGCGCTGGCGCGGCTTGCCAAACGCGTCGCCGTCCCGGCGATCGTGTCGATCCACTCCTGCACGCCGGTGTTCAAGGGTTTCGAGCGGCCGTGGCATATCGGCGTGCTGTGGAACGAAGACGACAGGCTCGCGCGGCCGCTGATGGCCCGCCTCGCCGCACGCGGCGACGTGAGCGTGGGCGACAATCAGCCCTACTCGGCGCGCGACGGACATGGTTACACGATGCGCGCCCATGCCGAAGCGCCGGGCCTGCCCCACGTGCTGCTCGAGATCCGGCAGGATCTCATCGATACCCATCGCGGCGCCGAGCGCTGGGCGCAGCTTCTCGCCGACGAATTGGCGCCGCTGCTCGCCGATCCCGGTCTGCGCCATCGTCGGCAGGGTTGAGCGCGCATGGCGACGAGCGAGCCGAGTTTCACCGTCGGGATCGAGGAGGAATATCTCCTGGTCGACCGGCGGACGCGCGAACTGGTCGGCGAGGCGCCCGCTTCGATGCTTGCCCAATGCGAAAAGCGTCTCGAAGGGCAGATGAGCCTCGAGTTTTTACGCTCGCAGATCGAGGTGCAGACGCGGGTCTGCAAATCGGTCGGCGAGGCGCGCGCCGATCTGGCGCGGCTGCGCCGGGCGGTCTCCGAGGTGGCGCAGGAGCACGGGCTGGCGCCGATCGCCGCCGCCACGCACCCGTTCGCCGACTGGGGCGGCCAGAAGCCGACCTCGCGCGAGCGATACCAGACGCTCGATCGCGATTTGCGCGGCGTGGCGCGACGGCTGGTCATCTGCGGACTGCATGTCCATGTCGGGATCGATGACGACGAGCTGCGCATCGATCTCCTCAACCAGGTGGGATACTTTCTGCCGCACCTGATGGCTTTGGCCACTTCTTCGCCGTTCTGGCGCGGCGAGGATACCGGCCTCAAGAGCTACCGCACCGCGGTGTTCAACGAACTGCCGCGCACGGGCCTGCCCGAGCATTTCGAAAGCTGGGGCGAATACCAGCGCCAGCTCAATCGTCTTATCGCCACCGGCGTGATCGACGACGCGACCAAGCTGTGGTGGGACGTCCGCCCCTCCGGCCGGTTTCGCACTCTCGAGATGCGCGTCACCGACATTCCGACGCGGCTCGACGATACGGTTGCCGTCGCCGGCCTGTTTCAGTGCCTGCTGTCGATGCTGTGGCGGCTGCGGCGCGAGAACCAGCGGTGGCGCATCTACCCGCACATGCTGATCAACGAGAACCGTTGGCGGGCGCAACGCTATGGCTACGACCAGGGACTGATCGATTTCGGCAAGGGCGAGATCGTGCCGTATGCCCATCTGCTCGAGGAGATTTATGCGCTCCTCGCGCCCGACGCGGCGCGGCTCGGATGCGAAGCCGAGATCGAGGTGGCGCGCGACATCGTTGCGCGCGGCACGTCGGCCCATCGCCAGCTCGCGGTATACCAGGAGGCCGTGGCCGCCGGCGCTCGAAAGGACGAAGCTCTGCGCCGCGTCGTCGACTGGCTGATCGAGGAGACCGTCGCGGGGCTGGAACCCTAAGCCATCGAGAGGATGGCGCGGGCGCGAGCGCTCGAGTTGGCAAAGGCGTGCCGCCGGCTTACATTTTGCGCCATGGAGCTCTCGTAACGACATTTCAGGATCATCGCCATGGACGACAAGACACGCACCGAACTCGAAGCCGCCGCCTTCCGTCGCTTGGTCGAGCACCTGCGCGGCCGCACCGACGTGCAGAATCTCGACATGATGAACCTCGCCGGATTTTGCCGGAACTGCCTGTCGAACTGGTACCGCGAGGCGGCGCAAGCGAAGGGCATCGCGGTCAGCAAGGAGGCGTCGCGCGAGCTCGTTTACGGCATGCCGTACGAGGAGTGGAAGGCGAAGTACCAGAAGGAAGCCTCCACCGAGGCGATCGCCAAAATGAAAGCCGAAGGCGGCGCGCACCGGCACTGACCGCACGACGATTTATCCCCGTTTTCCACGGCATTCATCGCGCGCCGCACTTGCGCGGCGCCTTCCTGCGCGCCTAGATGCCGGGCTCAAGTCATGGGTCGAGTCGCAAGACATCGCAAGGAATCCACGCGCATGGCGGACGGCGGCACCGGCGGCATCGCCGCGGCGAAACTGAAATCCTTGGTCGAACGGATCGAGCGCCTGGAGGGCGAGCGCAGCGAGCTAGGCGCCGACATCCGCGAGGTGTTCTCCGAGGCCAAGGGCAGCGGTTTCGACGTCAAGATCATGCGGCAGCTCATTCGCCTGCGGCGGATGGACAACGCCGCACGGCAGGAGCAGGACGAACTCCTCGAGCTCTATCGCCGGGCGCTTGGAATGTGACGCCGTGGCGCCGCGCCGCGCACCGCGCGATCGCCGGGCGAGCTTGTGGCGGTGCTGGCTGTTCGTGCCCGGCGCCGACAGGGCGGCGCTGCTGGCCGCAGCGCGCTCCAATGCCGATGTTCTGATCCAGGAGCTCGAGGATTTCACCCCGCCCGATCGTCGCGCCGAGGCGCGCGCGTTGGCGCCGGAAATCTTCGCCCGCTGGCGCGACGCCGGCGCGCTCGCCGCGGTGCGCGTCAATCCGCTCGAGGGCGACGGGCGCGCCGACCTTGCGGCCGTCATGCGCGGGCGGCCCGACATCGTGGCGCTCCCCAAGGTCGCCGAACCGGAGCAGGTCGCGGCACT
>DATFES010000365.1:0-5259 GCA_035250945.1 Alphaproteobacteria bacterium
GGTCAAAAGTAACTCAATTAAATGTGGACGTGAGCGATCGCCGCCGCCAACAGCATCGGAACGAAACACGACCTCATGAACGGGACAAATCCGATTGGCTGTCCAGCGCGCTCGGCGAATCCCGCGACGACGAGATTGGCCGACGCGCCGACCAGCGCGCCGTTTCCGCCGAGCCACGCGCCGAGCGCCAATGACCCCCAAGAAGGGTGCGATCCCGCTTTGAAATATTGGGCGGCGCGCGCCGCTGGCGATTCGATACTCCGCGGAAGGGCGATTGCCGTCAATGGTCCGACTCTGGGCTCGCCTCGTGTACGCTGAGTCCATGACTCAGGCGTCGTGCGACTGTGGCCGTCTGGAGTTGGGCGCGGGCGGTTGGCGCATGCGCCGCGATGTACCGCGCCGCGGCGATTAGAATGTGATGCGCCTCGGGCGTGTCACCCCATTCCTGGGCTTGGCGCCACGCCGCTTCGAGCATCTGGTATGTGTGAAACTCCGCATCCTCGCGCAAGCCCGCTTGGGCAAGCGTCGCGAGTAGGCCCTGGACCGGATGCCCGATCGTAAGGTACCGAGCGGCCAGACGGGCGCCCGATTGGACTTCCCCTCGACGGTCGAGGGCGGCGAGGAACGCGCTTTGCAACTCCACCGGATCGGCGGGCAAATCCTCCAGCGTGTCGCCGGGCCCTCCCGGAATGCGCGCCGCTGGAACGTTGAGGAAACGAATCATCCACAGACGCATCGCGCCATGGAAAACGCCGCGAAGGATCAGCGGGTCGCGGTTCGATGGGCGCGAATCCCCGATCCGCTTGAGCATTTGGTGCAGCGCATTGCAATAGGTGAACACGTGGTGCGCCGTCACCCAGTCCGAGAATTCGTTCGACGTTCCAAAGCGCGCCACCCGTAATGCGGCGGCATAGGCAAGCGCTCGCGCAAGATCGGCCGCCTGCGCGCCCGCAGTAATCGCCGTCTCGATCGAAGCGATGATGGATTGTGGATCTTCGTGGAGAATTTCCGCGGCGAGCGATGCATGACCCGTCCACGGTTCTCTGGCGGCGGCCTGTTGCGCGAGCCGGTCGGGAAGCCCTGAGAAGGCGGTCTCACAGAGTGCGACCAAGTCAACGGGATGACGCCACGAAATGAGCTCCTCGCCGCCCCGCGCCTCGACCATCTGTTCGATGACCAGCGGCAGGACGGCGGAAGCGTGCGACCAACCGATCGATTCAAGGGACTCGAACGCCTTGTTGATGAAATCGAGGGCATGACCGCCATCGGCAAAATACCGATCGCTGGCAGCCATCAGCATCATCGCCGTGACCTCGGCCGGGCTGGCCCCTTGAGCCAGGGCGGTCAGCAGCGTGCGCTCGGCTCCGTCGCGCTGACGACCCTGAGTCCAGTGTCGCAGCCATCGGGTAAGAATGGGTAGAGGCCGAACCGCGCCGGCGAGCGGCTGGCGCTCCCGGTGCGACGTGTGGCCTTCGCAATCGGCGGCGACCCGGCTGATCCCTTGATACAAAGCGAGATACGTTTCTTCGGGGGGCAGTTTGGGAACCAGGGCTGCCAACGCCACGAGCGTGGTGAGACCGGTGCCCCAGCCGTCGCGGTTGCGAACACCGAACAGCGCCGCGTCGCGTATTATATCCGCCGGCGAAACGCCATCGGCCAAGAGCCCGAGGATCGCCTTCGCCATCACCAGCCTGATGTTGTGTTCCATGCCGGCTCGAAGGCGGTTTCGCCAGTGCATCGCCCCGTCGGCATACCGGGTCGTGCCGCCGACCCAAACCACGCCGTCTTTGATTTGCACTTCGGCCGTCGGAATGTCATCGGCCCACAGGTCGAACGTGCCGCCGCTCGCCAGGTCGAACCGTGCATGATGCCAGTGGCAGGTGAGAATGCCGTCGGCGATCGTCCCGCGATGCAATGGAAAACCAAGATGCGGGCAACGATTGTCGAGGGCGACGACCTTGGCGCCGTCCCAGGCCACCAGCAGGGGACAGCGCCTGGTCTGGACGACAACCGTCCGCTTGGCCTTGAGCTCGTCGAGCGTCGCAACGCGGATCAATGGTTTGTCGGTGTCATCCATGGCGTCCTGTCCCGACCGTGGAACAAACCGTTTCCCTGCGTCCATGGTATCCGATCGTTGCGCCTAGGTGTACCGTCGGACCACGGCGCGATTTTGCGTGGCGGACCCTAGCAGGTTGGAGCCAAGACGTTTGCTCGACGCCGTATGGGCGTTACGATCGGCCACCATGGCGAAATCCCCGACTCGCGACCATCTTCGACCGCCGGCGCATCGGGTCGACCGGAGAACGATTTCCAGCCTGGAACTTGCGCGCGTGCTCGAGGCGCACCGCGTCTACCTGGCGGAAGAAGGCTCCGGCGGTGCGCGCGCCGATCTGCGATCGACTGACCTTGCCGGGGCAAATCTTGCCGAAGCCGATCTCCGTAAGGCGCGCATGCATCGCGCCGTGCTCAGCGGAGCCGATCTGACGCGCGCCAATCTCCGCCACGCCACTCTGATCGGCGCCGATCTTCGGCGGGCGCGACTTCGAAACGCCGAATTATCGTCGGTGCGCCTGAGCGGCGGAATTCTTGCCGAGGCCGATCTTGCCGGGGCTCGGCTGGCCAACGCCGATCTGGAGTTCGCGCTCTTCATGGGGGCAAATCTGGCCGGCGCGCGTCTCCGCCGAGCCGACCTGAGCGGAGCGAACCTTGACACCTCCGATCTGAGGGGAGCCGATCTCCGCGCCGCTAATTTGCGCGGCGCCAGTCTGCGCGGCGCGCGTCTCGATCGCGCCGATCTGCGCGAGGCGCGTCTCGGTGGAGCGTTCCTCATCGGCGCTTCGATCCGAAATGCGGATTTACGCGGCGCCTATTTGCGCATCGCGAAGTTGGACGGAGCCGATCTTTCCGGGGCCGACCTGACTGGGGCGGAAGGCGTGACGGCCGAGCAGATCGACACGGCCCGACGCGATGACCGGACAAGACTACCTCAGTCGCATGCCCCGCGGCGATGATCGTGGCGAACGACGACCACATCGCACGGCTGCGCAGCGGCGTCCCGGCCTGGAACGCTTGGCGACGGGATCACGACGATATGACGCCGGATTTGCGCGCAGCGTCGCTGCGTGGGCTTGATCTTTCGGGCGCCGATCTGACCCATGCCGATCTGCGCGACTGCGATTTGCGCGGCGCGATACTTCGAAGCGCACGGTTGGTCGGCGCGAGGCTCGACGGCGCGAATATGTTCAAGGCGGTTCTCGCGGACGCCGACCTGCAAGACGCCGTCCTCGTCGGCGCCCGCTTCCTCGACTGCGCGCAGATCGTAACGGCGCGTAATTGGCGATCGACGCGGCGCGACCCTTCGCTCGATTGCGAAACGATCGCATAATCGGACTGCGCCAAATTTTGATCGTGCGATCCTTCACTGTAGAGGATGCGATGGATCGGACAATCGCCGTCCTTTTGTTCGCCGTGGCCCTGTCCGCTTGCGCCGCGCCGGATCGCCACGTCCCGGATTTTGCACGGCGTCCATACGAGGCGTTCAGTCGCCAAGCGGTTGTTTCGATCGCTAGTCGGGAGTGGCGGCTCTTCGGCCAACCGATCCAGGACGATCCATCGGCATCGGCTACCTGCTTTGATGACACTTGCAAGCTCGAACGCCGGGAAGGACTGTGGCAGCGGATCGGCGAGTATTGGTGGATCGGCCTGAACGCCGACCGTCGCGAACGGAGTTGGACAGGAAAGCACGCAGCAGGCGGTATCGTCTTTGCGCCGGAACGGGATGGCGCGTTTGCCTGGTCGGCGGCCTTCATTTCCTACGTAATGCGGACGGCCGGAGCCGGCCCGCGCTTTCCCTACTCTGCGTCGCACGCCGACTACATCAATGAAGCGCGCATGGCTTCGGTCCGTCGCGATACGACCGCGATACTGTGGGCCGAACGGCCCAATCTCTATGCGCCAAAACCGGGCGATCTTATTTGTTATGGCCGCGAGGGGGACCGATTTCCCGGATTCGATGACTTGCCAGCGGCACGATTTGCCAGCCATTGCGACATCGTCACCGGCCTGGAGTCGGATCGCCTTTCGGCAATTGGCGGGAACGTGAACGATGCGGTGGCTCTCAAGCGCGTGCCGCTCACTCCGGCGGGAACGATCGCCGGCGCGGACGATACTCCGATCGACTCGCGATACGCTTGGTTCGTCGTGATTCGGGTGATCTATGGCGACGAGCCGCAGTAGTTGTTCTCGCATGGCTACATCGGCCTGGTTCGTGCGCTGTTTTGATAAAAACGACCAGCCGGCGAGGGCGCGCGAACTCTGGCATCATTGGGCTCGAAATCGTTGCTGTTGTCAGCGAACGATCATCTGCGACTGTCGGATGCGGAGCGACGCTCGGTGTCACCGCGCGTCCAATGGCCGAATCTGCATCTCGTATTACGCCATGATCCCAACCACAAACGTAATGCCCGTTCGACACGAATGAAACCAGCCGTGCGCCGCCGTATCACCCCCGGCGAGGCACACGACAATCGACGCTGTCCGGTGCATGTTCACGCACGCGCGGGCGGCGGCGTATATCGGATGCAGAGGCTCGATGGCGAGCGGCATGCCGGCCTCGCGCGCGTGGGGAAGTAGCGCGGCGATACCGTCCCTCGCCTGGGCGCGGGCGCCGGCGAGGTCTACGGGCAGAGCGCCGGCCCAACGCTCGTCCGCTACTTCCACAAGGACCATCTGGGCTCGATCGCCGTCATTACCGACGAGGCGGCAACTGTCGGCGGCAAGTTCGCCAACGACAAGCGGCATCGTATCGATTCTTTGTCAGGCGTCGCTGGCCGGCTCGATGACGCGGCCGATCGGGGCGCGACACCGGCAGGTCGCGATATCCTGCTTTGCTTGCGATAAAGCGAAATTCGTCGGCAACTCGGTGATACGTGATCGTCGATATAAGCGCCCGCGGCGACGAGCGTACGCTGCATCGAGATCAGCGCAGGTCGTCATTTTGGCTTCTCGGCCGTCGCGGCCGATTTTCCAGCGCCGCGGCTTGCACGGCTAATGCGAGTCTTGGCCGGTTGCGAATCCGGAAAGGTCTGCCGCATGTGCGCGGTGAGCAGCTCGGAAAAGCGTTCGGCGTAGCGCGGAAGGGTGCGCCGCTTGTCCCAAAGGACAGCGAGGGAGATGAACAGCGGCTCGCGTTTGTGCATGACGCGCATGACGTGGAACAGCCTGCGGCTCGGCCGCAAGATGGACGGCACGATGGCGACG
>DATFES010000369.1:0-3892 GCA_035250945.1 Alphaproteobacteria bacterium
GCCGTCGTGCCGCCGCCGAATCAAATCGCGATCTACCAACGCGCGCCGGAGCGCGAGGACGACCTGCCGACGATCGTCGTTCAAGCGCGCGTTTTCGATCGCATCGCCGTCAACGCGCAGATCAATCCGCTTCAGTTTCTCGAGCCGTTTCGCTACGTCCGCGACATCGACGGCGTCGGGCTGTCGGTCCTCACGCGCGACGGGCTGGTCATCGCCGGCGACCCCGGATTGGTCGGCTTGCGCGCCGGATCGGGCGTGCTGCGCATCGGCGCCGATGTCATCGCGGTCGAGCGTTCGACGCGCTATCCGGCGACCGCGGCGGTCAAGGCGTCGATCGCCTGGCTGACCCGCGCGTGGTGGCGCGAGGCGCTGATCGCCGGCGGCGCCGGTGGCGTCGCCGCGGCGGCGCTGGTGGGATTCATCGTTTTCCTGGCCCGCCGCAGCCTGTCGCTCGACGCCGAGCTTCGCCTGGCGATCCGCCGCGGCGAGTTTTTCGTCCAGTACCTGCCGACGGTCGATTTGGCGAGCGGCGCCTGCGTCGGCGCCGAGGCGCTCATACGCTGGCGGCATCGCGAGAAAGGCATCGTCCGACCCGACCTGTTCATTCCGCTCGCCGAAGAGACCGGACTGATCGAGCCGATGACCGAATGGCTCATGCGCCACGTCGCCGAGGATCTGCGCGCGCTCGAGCGCGAGGGGATCGACGCCTATATCGGCGTCAACCTGGCACCGTGGCATTTCCGCGACCATCGAGTGGTCGATGCGGCGCGGGACATCTTCGGCGGCGCCGCCGTCAAGCTCGAGCGCGTCATGTTCGAGATCACCGAGCGCAGCGTCGTCGGCGACCGCGGGCCGGCGCACGAGGTGATGGCGGCTTTGCGCGGGCTCGGCGCCAAGTTGGCGCTCGACGATTTCGGCACCGGCTATTCCAGCCTCAGCTATCTGCGCGGATTCACGCTCGACTATCTCAAGATCGACAAATCGTTCATCGACGCCATCGGCAAGGGCGCGGCGACTTCAGGACTGGTCGACGTCATTATCGACATGGCGCGCAAACTCGAGCTCAAGGTCGTCGCCGAAGGTGTCGAGACGGCCGAACAGGCAGAATACCTCCGCGCCTGCGGCTGCGAATACGGCCAGGGCTGGTACTTCGCCAAACCGCTCGATCCGGCGGCGTTTCGCGAGTTCGCGCGGCTCCACGCCCGGCGACGGGCGGCTTAATCGGCGTGCGCCGTCGCTCACGCCGGCGCGCTGAACCGACCGTGCCTTGCCTCGGCGGTGAGCCGCGCAAAATCGCGCCCACGCACGCGCACCAGCGTGCAGTGGTCACCGCCCTCGAAATAGATAGCCTCCTGCGTATTCAGGCTGTCGTCGACCACCACCTCGACGCCGTATGGCGCGCCCACGGGCGGCACGGCGCCGAGCGAACAGTCGGCGAAGATCGCCGGCAGCTCCTTTTCAGTCGCCAATCCGACATGGCGCTCGAGCGTGCGGTCGAGGTCGCGCAGGCGAACATGGTGCGACGCCGGCACCAGCGCCAGCACGTAACGGCCCGACTCGTCCTCGAGTACCACCGCCTTGGCCATGCACGCGCCGTCGATTCCGGCGCTCCGCGCCGCCGCTAATGCGGTCATCGCCGGCTTGTGCGTGACGATCTCGTAGGCGACGCCCTGAGCGTCGAGATATGCCCGCAAGCTGGTCGCAATGGCCATGATGGCTCCTCCCCTGTTGCGTGCGATCGTCTTTCCTCGCATATGGGCGCGCGCCGGTCCGGCGCAATGCCCGGCGCGATCTACCCGCCATTGTTGCGCCGCTCCACGCGCAGGAGCGGCATGAAGCTGATCAAGATATCGCCCGCCTGGTTGACCGTCTCGACCCGCACCCGCAAGACGCCGCGATCGGGGCTCTTGGCCGACGGACGGACTTCGAGCACCTCGACCCGCGCCTTGATGCGGTCGCCGGGTTTGAGCGGACTGGGCCACCGCAGTTCGTCGACGCCAAAACCGAGAATGCCGCCGGCCGGCCGGAACCGGCTATGCACCAGAAGCCGCATCGTCAACGCCGCGGTATGCCAGCCGCTCCCCACCAGCTCTTGAAACGGCGAGGCCTTGGCGCTGGCGCGATCGAGATGGAAGGGTTGCGGGTCATAGAGCGCGGCGAAGGCGCGGATATGGTCTTCGCTCACCTCCAGCTCCGGCGATTCGAAACGGTCGCCCGTCTTGTAGTCGTCGAGATACTGTACGTCCATCGCGGTCTCCTGCTCGCGTCGTTTGCAGCTCAGCGGCTCGTCGTGCGGATCTTGATTTCCGAAGTCAGCGTGCGGTGCACCGGGCATTTGTCGGCGATTTCGAGCAGGCGTTTGCGTTGTTCGGCGTCGAGCGCGCCCAAGAACTCGATATCGCGCTCGATCGCGTCGAGCATTCCGGCCCGCGTCTCGCAATCGGCGCAATCCTCGGCGTGGATCTTGGCATGGCGCAACCGCACGATCACCTGCTCGAGCGGCCATTCCTTGCGCCGCGCGTAAAGGCGCACGGTCATCGACGTACAGGCGCCGAGCGCGATCAGCAGAAAATCGTACGGCCCCGGCCCGCCGTCGTTGCCGCCAACCGCGACCGGTTCGTCGGCGCTGAGCGTGTGGCGTCCGGCAAGGACGACCTGTCCGAACCGGCCGACGCCGCTTTCGGCGACCAGGACCTCGCCCTCTTGGAGCGTCGCGCGAAGCGTGGCGGGTGAGCGCATTGGGTCCTCCGTTGGAATTTAGTGCCCGGCCAACCGGTGGAGAGCCGAGCCAGCGTCACGGACTCCAGCAGCGCCACGGCGGCTCCGGGGTGAATTTCTCGACCAGGAAATCGACGAAGGCGCGAACCCGCGCCGAAAGATGTCGGCGATGCGGGTAGACCGCCCACATCGGCGGGCTCTCCGGCTGCCGGTACTCGGTGAGAAGCGGCACCAGCCTGCCGGCGCGAATGTCGGCGCCGACGACGAACTCGGAGGAACGCAAGATGCCCATGCCGGCGATCCCAAGATCGTAGACCATCTCGGTGACGTCCGATTCGATGTTGCCCGACACCTCGATGCGTTTGAGCCCGTCGGGCTCTTCAAACTCCCAGATATTGAGCGACGATGCGTACGACAGTGTAAGGCAGTTGTGCTGCTTGAGGTCCTCGGGCCGTTCGGGTTTGCCGCGCCGCGCGATGTAGTCCGGCGCCGCGCAGACGATGCGCCGGTTGTCGGCAAGTTTGCGCGCAACCAGGCTCGAATCGGTCAGATGCGCAATGCGGATCGCCACGTCGATGTTCTCCTCGACGAGATCGACGATGGCGTCGCTGCAGCTCAGGTCGATCCGCAGCTTGGGATAACGCGTCATGAACTCGGGCAGGATCGGCGCGATTTGGCGCCGGCCGAACGCGATCGAGGTGCTGATGCGCAACGTGCCGACCGGCTCGCCCTTGGCGCTCGCCAATGCCTGTTCGGTTTCGGCGACGTCGGCGAGGATCCGCGCTGCGTTTTGGTAGTAAGCCCTCCCCTCCTCGGTCACGGCGATCTGCCGCGTCGAGCGCTGCAACAGCCGGACGCCGAGGCGCCCCTCAAGCCGGGCGATCTGCTTGCTGACCGCCGACGGGGTCACCCGCAGCGCCCGCGCGGCGGCGGAAAAGCTTCCCCCATCAACCACTTGAACAAATACTCCCATCTCGCCGAGATTGTCGCTCATCTGTGCCTCTTAAGAACAAATATCTTGAAAAATTACATGATTATATCCCTGCACGCCAGCCTATAGCTTTGTCCCATCGAGATGTCGGTCGTTCAGGTACCGACGCTCCAGGTCAAGGAGACCTTCCGATGGCGTACATCACCGAGAATCTAGACCGCGACCCTCCGAACAGTGACCAGA
>DATFES010000372.1:0-16700 GCA_035250945.1 Alphaproteobacteria bacterium
GCGCCGACCGCCTCGCCGGACACGGGCGATGGCGGCGGCACGACGCGGTGCGCCACGGCAAGCACCGCCTCGACGATTTTTCGATAGCCGGTGCATCGACACAAGACGCCGCCGAGCGCGTCGAGCACTTCGGCCTCGCTCGGACTCGGTCGGCGCTCGAGAAGGTCGGACGCCGCCATCAACATGCCGGGCGTACAGATGCCGCACTGCGCCGCGCCGTGGAGATGAAACGATTCCTGCAATGCGTTCAGCTGACCGTTGGCGGCGAGGCCTTCGACGGTGACGACGCGCCGCCCCGCGGCCTGGGCCGCGGAGACTAGGCACGAACAGACCTGCCGGCCGTCGAGCAGCACGGTGCAGGCGCCGCAATCGCCGGCATTGCAGCCAATCTTGGTGCCAGTGAGGCCGAGGTCCTCGCGCAAGACATCGGCGAGACGCCGCGCCGGCTCGACATGCGCCTCGCGCGCCTCGCCGTTGATCTCGAAGGCGATCCGCACCGCGCCCGATCTCATGACCGCGGCGCCGCCAGGGCGGCCAAGGCGCGGCGCACCAGCGTGAGCGCCGCTGCGCGCCGATAGGCCGCCGTGCCCCGGATATCGCCGATCGGCGACAACGGCGCGAGATGGTCCGCAACGACAAGATTGGCAAGCGTCGGAGCGAGCCGGTGACCGGCGATTGCGGCTTCGAGCGCCGGCAAGCGCAGCGCCGCGGCCGAACACGAGCCCACCGCAACGCGCGCCACGCCTATCACGCCGCCCGCGTCCGTTTCGACGACCGCGGCGACCATGACGATCGAGATGACGAGATATTTGCGCGCGCCGAGCTTGAGGAACGCCGAGCGCGCGTGCCCAGCGGGCTTCGGCACGCAAATCGCCGTGACCAGCTCGTCGGGTCCGCGCGCGGTCTGGCGATTGCCGAGGACGAACTCGCTGACCGGAATGATGCGGCGTCCGCGCGTCGACGACAGTTCGACGCGCGCATCGATCGCCAGCAGATTGGGAACGCCATCGGCCGCCGGCGAGGCGTTGCACAGGTTGCCGCACACCGTAGCCGTATTCTGGATTTGCATCCCGCCGATTTCGCGCGCGGCGAGCTTGAGGCCGTCGAATAGCGGCGGCAGGTCGGCGGCGATCAGTTCGCTCCAGGTGACCAGGGCCGGGACGCGCCAGTGGTCGCCGGCGTCGGCGATGCCGCGCAACGCGGCAAGCGCCGTGATGTCCAGAACATCGTCGTCGAGCGGCTGGCCGACGCGCGCGGGATAATAGTCGGTGCCGCCGGCGAGCACGACACGAGGCCCAGCGGCGAGCGCCGCCAACGCCTCGTCCAGCTCGGCTGGTCGCAGATAGCTCCCCATCCGCTCCCCGAAATCCCCGTTCAAACCGCCATCGTCCGGCTTCCCGGACTATTGTTCGTATACTTATAATTAGCTTGGCAGCACCGCCGAGAGTCAAGAAGAAAGCACGCACAACGCGGTGAACGTACGCAGAGCCGGTTTGGGCCGCTCACTCCGCGGCGGCGGCGGGGCGCAACTGCAGTTTCCGCAGACAACGGTCGATCCATTGCGCGGTCAGTTTCTCTTGCACGCCGTTCTGCGCCAGGCGCTCCTTGAGCGCGTCGAACTCGACGCGGTCGAGCGACTGATCCTGGTTGAAGCACGAAAAGACGATCGTCTCCTCGCCGGTTTCCCGATCGCGGTGCGGCTGCAAGCACTGCGCGCAGATTTCCTTCATCATGCATTGCATCGGCGAGTTGATCGACGCGATGGCGGTATGCCCGGGTTTTAAGTACGGCTTGAGCCCGCCATTACGCGCGCGCGCGACGGCCGCCATCATGCCGTCGGAACCGATGGCGATGAGACGGTCGGCGTCCTGGAGCCGGATCGGCGGAGCGCCGAGGCGGCCGGTCGCATAGGCCGCCATGGTCTCGATCATATTGCCGACGAAGGCGCGGTCATTCGGGCGATTGGGCGCGAAGCCGGGCGCCTCGTCGCAGGCCCACACCACGACGTCGGCGGCGGCCTCGATCTGCTCGACTTTGTAACGATCCTGCAGCTTCTTGTAGCCGGCGAAATACACCACTTTGGATCCCGCGGCGCGCAGCGCAGCGCCGATCGAGAACAGCACGGCGTTGCCGAGTCCGCCGCCGACCAGCGCCACGGTTTCGCCGCCGGGCGTCTCGGTCGGAGTGCCCGTCGGCCCCATCAGGACCACCGGTTCGCCCGGCTTCAACAGCGCGCAAAGGTCGGACGAGCCGCCCATCTCGAGGGCGATGATCGAGACCAGGCCGCGCGCCGGATCGGTCCACGCGCCGGTCATGGCGAGGCCCTCCATCGCCAGAACCGTGCCGTCGACGCGATGCGCCAGGGTCTCGAAATTCTGCAGCCGGTAGAACTGCCCGGGCCTGAAGGCGCGCGCGGCGCGCGGCGCGCGTATCACCACCTCGACGATATTCGGGGTCAGGCGATCGACACGATGAACGACGGCCCGCAGTTCGTCGTTGAGCCGCGCGAGCAGCGACTCGCCGGCGATTGGCGTCGGCGTACGGCGGGCGAGCGTACGGCTGACCACCGGATAGCCTTGCTTGGCCCCGCCCATCGCCTTCACGACGTTGCCGAAGAACGACGGATGGAGATCGCCGAAGAAGCTGATCGCGCGGCCATCGGCGCCGAGCGCCATCAACACGTCGGCGCGCTTGGGCTTGGAGATGTTGCGCTCCGGAGCGACCGGCACGCCGTTCTCGTCGATGGTGCGGTAGTACTTGCCGTCGAGCACGACGTTGTCGTGATCCTCACGGGCCAGCACCGTATTGGGTTGCGTTCCGGCGGCGATCAACACGGCGCGCGCGGGAAGGTTCACGACGTCGCCCGCCGCGGCGGCGCCGCGTTTAAATTTGACCGCGCGCGCGTGACCAAAACGATCGACCTCGACCGCCTCGGGCGTCAGGCTCTCGGCGAAGCGCACGCCCTCCTCAAGCGCCTTCGCGACCTCCTCGTGATTGAGCGTGTAACTCGGCGAATCGATCAGCCGACGCCGATAGGCGATGGTGGCTCCGCCCCAGGATCCGAGGAGTTGGGCGATTTTCGGAGCGCGCCCCTCGGCCGCGGCCGCCGCCCGTTCGGCGCGCAACGCCTTGGCGTGCGTGATGAACTCATCGCCGATGTCGCGCTCCTCGGCGCTCCACTCGGCGCGCACTCTAGCCTCGCCGCGTTCGGCGGCGAGCGTTTCGTATCGTGCGAGGAACTTCTCGACCTGGCGGCCGTAGTAAGCGAGCGATTCGGTGGCGGTGTCGATGGCGGTCAGCCCGCCGCCAATCACCACCACCGGCAGGCGAAGCTGGAGGTTGGCGATCGAGGCGCTCTTGGCGGCGCCGGTGAGCTGGAGCGCCATCAGGAAGTCGGAAGCCATCCGCACGCCGCGAGCGAGCCCGTTGGGCATGGCGACATGCGTCGGCTTGCCCGCTCCGGCGCACAGCGCGATGTGATCGAAGCCAAGCGCCCACGCGTCGCCGATCGTCAGCGTGCCGCCGAAGCGCACGCCGCCGAACATGGCGAATTCGCGCCGCCGCTCGAGCAGCAGGCGAATCAGTTTCAGGAAATTCTTGTTCCAGCGCACGGTGATTCCGTACTCGGCGACGCCGCCGAAGCCGGCCATCACGCGATCGTCCAGGTTTTCGTAGATCACGTTGACGTCGCGGATCGGCCGGAACGGCGCCGGGCCGCCCAAGGCGCTGACGCCAGAGATCTCGCTGGGCAGCGGCTCGATCTTGAGGCCATCGATCGCCACCACGGTGTGCCCGTCGTTCATCAAGTGATGGGCAAGCGTGAAGCCGGCGGGACCGAGGCCGACGATCAACACTTTATAATTCGATGCCGGTCGGGCGAGCGGCCGGCGCAAATCCAGCGGGTTCCAACGGGTGAGCAGCGAATAAATCTCGAAGCCCCACGGCAGGGCCAGGACGTCCTTGAGGATCCGCGTCTCGGCCTGCGGAATGTCGACCGGCTCCTGTTTTTGGTAGATGCAGGCCTTCATGCAGTCGTTGCAGATGCGGTGTCCGGTGGCGGCGACCATCGGGTTGTCGACGACGATCATCGCCAAGGCGCCGACAGGCGATCCCTGGGCCTTCAGCGTGTGCATCTCGGATATTTTTTCCTCGAGCGGACAGCCGGCGAGCGTGACGCCGAAGACGGTCTTCTGGAATTCGCCGGTTTTGCGATCCTTCAGCCCCTTGGCGCAGGAATCCTTCCCCTGGTTGTGACACCAGATGCAGTAATTCATGTGGTCGAGCGCGTGGACAAGGTCCATGCCCTGGTCGGTAAGCGCGAATCCGTCGCGCTCGCGCCATTTGCTCTCCGGCAGGCGCATCATCCGCACGCCGGCGACATCGACCGTTTCGACCGGCACCAGGTGCGAAGGGTCGATCTTGTGCGGTACCTTGAATACGATGCCGCCGCCGTGCTTGGCGCGACCGGCGTCGCTGAACGTCGCCCACGCGGCGTAACGCTCGGCAAGCGACAGCGCCTCGGCGTTGGCCCGTTCGTCGGACTGCCAGGCGAGCACGGCGCGGGCGAAGGCGAGCTCGTCGAACGCGCCGGCGATCCTTTCCGCAAGCGCGCGGCCAAGCGCCTCGCCGTCGAGCGCGGCGGCGGCATCGGGCCTAATGGCCTTGGCGGCGCGGCGTTGTACGAAGTTGCGTTTCACCTCGTAAAGCGGCGCCAGTCCCTCGGCGGCGGCGACCAGCTCGCGGATCTCGCGCCCGATGCCGAATAGCTCGCCGATGAAGCGCTCGAGATGCGGCGCCAGCGCGATCAGCAGGTCGCTTTCCTCCTTTGGCGCGAGTCTTGCCGGCTCGGCGCGCGCGGTCGCCAGACGGTTATGAAGATCGACGTCGTCGCTCTTCAACCGGTCGATGAACTCGCCGTCAAGGCGGACCAACGCCGCGCGGTCGTAAAGGTCAGGAAACGATAGACCGAAACCAAGTGGGAGCGCGGCGGCGGAAGGCGTCTGGGTCATCGTGGCGGAGGGATTGAGCGGCCCCGTCCCCGCAGCGGAGGCCGAATTGGTTCAGATGAGTTTTCGCAGCAAGTCGAGAAACGTCGCCCGTTCGGCCTCGCCTAGGGGCGACAGCGTCTGCTCGCTGACGGCGCGCGCTGGCGCGATGACCGACGCCGCGACCTGCCTTCCGGCCGGAGACAGCCGCAACAATGTGCAGCGCCGGTCGGTGGCGTCGGGATATCGCTCGACGAGACCGCGGGCAAGCAACCGCTGGATGACGCCCTGGATCGTCGCCGGATCCATCGCGGTCAGCCGGCCAAGCTGGTTTTGCGACACTTGGCCCAAATCTTTGATCTTCATGAGGGCCGCAAACTGCGTCGGCGTGAGCTGTGAGGTGCCGATGCCCTCTTGAAAGATCGAGGTGTGACGCTGGTGGGCGCGACGCAACAGGTGGCCGACCTGATGCTCGAGGATGTAACCGGGGGTCGGATCGGGCGCCGGGTCGGCGCCGTTTTGCTCGCGCATCGCGATCGATACCACGCTCGTCTTCATAGGCTTCGGTCCTCCCCGTTGGCCGCTTTTAGCGCTGCCGGCGGCTCTTGATATTCGTTTGTATGCTAATGAGTAAGCCCGTAACCGTCGGCCGTCAAGGGCGCCAATGCGCTGTCACGGTAAGTTGACATTCCCGACCCTGTGCCCCATCCCAACCGCGAGAGTCCACAAAATATTCTCCTTGCCAGGTTGATTTCGATCGGAACCTCGCGCGTGAACAATCCATCTACGCCGCGCCATGGCGGGCGGGCCGATGCCATGCCGGTCGCGCTTTGGCTGCTGGCCTGCTGCGCGATGATCTTCGCCATGGTGGTGATCGGCGGCATCACCCGCCTCACCGAATCTGGACTATCGATCACCGAGTGGCGGCCGGTGACCGGCGTCTTGCCGCCGCTCTCCGAGGCGGAGTGGCACTTTGAATTCGCCAGGTACCGGCAGACTCCCGAGTATCGCGAGATAAACGCCGGCATGACGTTGGGCGAATTCAAGACGATTTATTGGTGGGAATACTTGCATCGGCTGTGGGGCCGGCTGATCGGCGCAGTGTTTTTGTTGCCGCTCATCTGGTTCGTCATGCGCGGTCAAGTGCGCGGGCGGCTCGCATGGCGGCTGGCCGGAATATTCGTCCTTGGCGGGCTCCAGGGCGGGCTGGGCTGGTACATGGTGCAAAGCGGCTTGGCCGACCGCGTCGACGTCAGTCCTTACCGGCTCGCAGCGCATCTCGGCCTGGCGGTGATCATCTACGCTCTAATCCTGTGGGCCGCGCTCGAATTACTCGCGGCGCGCGGCGGGGGTCCGGTGATGCTTCGACGCTTGGCGGGGACTTTCGCCGCGTTGGTGTTTCTCACCATAGTGGCCGGCGCGTTCGTCGCCGGGCTCGACGCGGGAATGATTTACAATAGCTTCCCGTTGATGGACGACCGACTCGTCCCCGCCGGCTATGGCGATCTCGACCCGTGGTGGCGAAATTTCTTCGAGAACCCGGCCGCGGCGCAATTCAATCACCGCCTGCTCGGCGTTCTTACATTGCTCGCCGCGTTGGGTGTCATCGCCATCGCGGCACGCACCCGTCCGCCGCCGGCGGCCCGGCTATGGTGCTACGCGCTCGGCGCGCTCGCCTTCGCGCAAGTCGCGCTCGGAATCGCCACGCTGCTTCTCGCCGTGCCGATCGCGCTCGCCGCCGCGCATCAGGCGGGCGCGATCGCGCTGTTTACGGCCGCGCTCGGCGCCGCTCACGCGTTGCGCGGCGAAGCGGCGAGCGAAAGCGCGAAGAGTACCGTCGCCGCGACCACCACGGAAGGACCCGAGGGCGTATCGAAGGCGAGCGAAGCATAGAGTCCAAGCGCCACGGCGCCGGCGCCGATGAGGGCGGCGAGAATCGCCATCTGCTCGGGGGTCCGCGCGAAGCGTCGCGCCGCGGCGGCTGGAATGATCAGTAACGACGTGACGAGAAGGATGCCGACGATCTTCATTGCGCCGGCGATGACGATCGCCAACAGCAGCATGAAGCCGAGACGCAGCCACTCGACGCGGACACCCTCGACGCGGGCGAGATCGGCGTGCACCGTGGCCGACAGCAGCGGCCGCCACATCAATCCCAGCGCCGCCAACGCCAGCGCGCCGCCGCCATAGATCCACAGCAGATCGGTGGGACCAACGGAAAGGACGTCGCCGAACAGATAGCCGATCAGATCGACCCGCACGCGCTCCATGAAGGCGACGACGACGACGCCGAGCGCCAGCGAGGCATGGGCGAAAATGCCGAGCAGCGTGTCGCTGGCCAACCGCAATCGCGGTTCGGCCAACACCAGCAGCGTCGCGATGGCGAGACATACGAGCGTGATCGCCACGTTGTACGGCGCCTCGAGAAGCAGGCCGAGCGCCACGCCGAGCAGCGCCGAGTGCGAAATCGTGTCGCCGAAATACGCCATGCGCCGCCAGACCACGAACGTGCCGAGCGGTCCGGCGACCATCGCCACCCCTACTCCGCCGAGCAGCGCGCGAACGATGAAATCATCCATGGTCATGGCCGTGGCCGTGGTCGCGATCATGCGCGTCGCTCGCCCCGGCGAGCGAGACCACGCGGCCGCCGACGTCATGCGCGTGGTCGTGATGGTGCGTATATGGAGCAAGCTGCGCCACCGCGCGCGGACCGAACAGCGCAAGATAGGCAGGATCGCGGCTGACGGCCTCCGGCCGGCCGGTGCAGCAGACATGCTGATTTATGCACAGAACGGTGTCGGTCGCCGCCATCACCAGATGCAGATCGTGGCTCACCATCAGCACGCCGCATCCGCGGCGATCGCGAATCTTGACAATGAGCTCGAACAGCTCGCTTTGGCCTGCGACATCGACGCCCTGCGCGGGCTCGTCGAGCACCAGCAGATCGGGATCGCGCAGCAATGCTCGCGCCAGCAAGACGCGCTGGAACTCGCCGCCCGAGATGCGCTGAATCGGCGCATCGATGACTTCGGCGGCGCCGACCTCGTCCAGCACCGCCGCGATCGCAGGCCGGCCGACCGGGCCGCCAAGAGCGAGAAAGCGCCGCACCGGAAGCGGCATCGTTCCCTCGACATGCAGCCGTTGCGGCATGTAGCCGACGCGCAATCCGGCGGCGAGCGACGCTTCGCCCTCCTCGCATCGCTCCAACCCGAGCAATACGCGGAGCAACATCGTCTTTCCGGCGCCATTCGGGCCGATGACAGTGACGATCTCGCCGGCGCCAACGACAAGATCGATGCCGGCGAGAATGATGCGGCCATTGATCCGTTTGACCACGCCCCGCGCGTGGGCGAGCGGCGCGCCGCGCGAACGCACGAGCGCGCCGGTTGCTTCATTCGCCATCGGCGTGCGCTCCCGCGTTCGGCGGTTCGTTCTGACACTGGCTGCAGAGGCCGGAGAGCTCGATCACCTGATCCTGGACGCGAAAGCCGAGCGCAGCCGCGCGGCGATCGAGGGCGCCCGCGACACGCGCGTCATCGAGTTCGGCGGCGGTTCCGCATTGGCGGCAGATCAGGAACTGGACGATATGCGCGTCGCCCGGCTGCGCGCAGCCGACGAAGGCGTTGAGCGAGGCGAGCCGATGCACCAGGCCGCGCTCGACGAGAAATTCGAGCGCCCGATAGACCGTTGGCGGCCCGACGGCGCGGCCGTTCTCGGTCCGCAGACGGTCGAGAATCGCGTAAGCGCCGATCGGCTGGTGGCTCGACCACACGAATTCGAGGACGCGCTTGCGCAGCGGCGTGAGGCGCTCTCCCTCGCGCGCGCAAAGCGCCGCCGCAGCCGTCAGCGCGTCGGACACGCAGCGCCCGTGATCGTGGCCGCGCCGCGGGAATGCGGCGTTTGCCCGGGATTTTCGCGTCAAACGTCGAACCATCTTGCCCTCATCGTGAAATGTTATATTATATCATTAACTTTGTAACAGTATAACATAAAGCAAGGAGCGAACTCATGCGCGCGCATGTCGTCCGACTCAGCCCTTTGTGGCTTGCGGCGATCGCCCTGGCCGCGATCGCCTTGGCGTCGCGTCCCGCCGCAGCTCAGCCGGCGGTGGTGGCCAGCATCATGCCGGTCCACGCACTCGTCGCCAGCGTGATGGAAGGGGTTGGCGCTCCGGACATCGTCGTCCGCGGCGCCGCTTCGCCGCACGCTTACGCCTTGAAACCCTCCGAAGCGCGGCTCCTCGATCGCGCCAAGATCGTCTTCTGGATCGGACCGATCTACGAGACCTTCCTCGACAAGACGCTCAAGACGCTGGCCGGCAAAGCCACGGTCGTCGCGCTGATGCGCTCACCGGGCGTCGCGCTGCTCGACACGCGCGAAGGCGGAGTTTGGGAAGACGACGACCACGGACATGGCCACGGCCACGCAAAGGACGCCAAGCACGCCGACGACGAGGCCGACGGCCACCTCTTTCTCGACCCGGCGAACGCCAAGGCGATGACGCGCAGCATCGCCGCGACCCTCGTCAAGGCCGACGCGGCCAACGCGGCGCGTTACGAGGCGAATGCGGCGCGGCTCTTGGCGCGAATCGACGGGCTCGATGGCGAACTGCGGACGATCCTGGCGCCGGCGCGCGAGAAACCCTATCTCGTCTTCCACGACGCCTATCAGTATTTCGAGAAGCGCTATGGCTTGGAGGCGGCCGGTTCGATCACGGTGACGCCGGATCGACGGCCCGGCGCGCGTCGGCTCACCGCGCTGCGCAAGCGGGTGGCGTCGGCCGAGGCGGTCTGCGTCTTCAGCGAACCCCAGTTCGAGCCATCGCTGGTCAAGACCGTGGTGGAAGGGACGAAGGCGAGTACGGGGGTGCTCGATCCGCTCGGCGCGGACCTGACCCCTGGTCCCGATGCCTACTTCACGATGATGCGCAATCTAGGCAAAGCGTTCGCCGGCTGCCTCGCCGGCTGAGGTTACGCCGCCAACAGCGCCAGTCCGGCGAGCGCCACGGCGCCGCCGGCGCACCGCGAGGCCCATGGAGCGGAGGCGCGCGCCGCCGCGCGAGACAGCGCAATGCCGAGCCCGTGCAAGCCGACGGTCGCCGTCATAAAGCCGCCGGTATAGCCGAGTATCGATGCGGCTTCGGGCAATTCGCTGCCATGGGCATGACCGTGAAACACCGCAAACATGCCGACCAAGATCGCGCCAGCCCAAACCGGCGTTCGCGCCGCGGCAGCGATCAGCGCGCCGAAAACGACCAACGACATCACGACGCCGTATTCCGTCGCCGGTAATGGAAATCCGGCGGCAGCCGCAACCGCGCCGCCTGCCATCGCGGCGACGAATGCCGCCGGCGCCAGCCAAAGCGCGCGCCCGCCAAGCTGTCCCGCCCACAGGCCGACGGCGATCATTGCGATCAGGTGATCGAGCCCGCCCAGCGGGTGCGCCAGTCCCGATGCGAACCCGGCGTCATGGGCGCCGAACGTGTGCGCGGCCGCCGGATCGGCGAGCATGCCCGTCGCGACCAAGAGCGAAGCCGTTACCAATCGGCGCATCTATCGGTCCCCCGAATCGAGTGATGGATGCGGGACCTTAGGGCGCAAACTCCAGCGCCGTCAAATCCGCCGGCTATATTGGACCATCGCGGGCGGCGACCTATATCGTGGCCGGCCAGCCACGGAGCGCGCCCGAACGCCATCTCCCCAAAGATCGCAGCAAAGGCAACCGGAGAGGTGGTCCGGATCACCGAGGCGTCGTCCGACATCGGCCGTGCTCTGGCGCTGAAGTTCGCGCAAGTGGGACACCGTGTGGTCGCGTCGGCGCGCGGCTAGGCGGCGTTCGAGGCGCTTGCCCTCGCGAGCGGCGGGCGGGTCGTTCCGCCGCCGCTCGACGCAGCGGTCGATCGCTTCCTCGCCGGGCTTGAGCGCGATCGCTTTGAATTCGCCTTCCCGCGTCGTTTCGCGCTATTGATGAAACTGCTCAACATGCTCGCCCATCCACTCCATTTGCGTATCGTCGAACGCGCGGCCGGAATGCGGAAATGACGGCCAAGCACGCCGAGACGCTCGCGGCATATGCGCGTTTCTACGAAACGTTGACGCCGGCGCGCGTCGTGTTCTTGCGCGACCTCGCCGCGCCCGACGTTCGTTTCAAGGATCCGTTCCACGACGTGCGCGGCGTCGAGTCGATGATCGCGGTGATTTCATCGATGTACGATCACGGCACGCCGCGCTTTGAGGTAATCGATCAGGCGATCGGCGAGGCCGGCGCGGGATATCTGTTGTGGCGCTGTGCGATCGTTCCCGAGGGATTGCGTTCGGGCTGGACGTTCGAAGGCATGAGCGCGGTGCGTTTTGACGCCGACGGGCGGGTGGTCGAACACATCGATCATTGGGACGCGTCCGAACAGTTCTTCGAGCGGCTGCCGGTGATCGGAACACTATTGCGCCTGATCAGGCGGGGTCTGGCGGCGCGGCGGCGGGCGCCGACAGGCCCGGCAGGCCGTAAGCGGGGAGCATGGAAGACGGAAAGCGCGTCCGTTCAGCGACGGACAAGCGCCACCTGCGTCACGTCGATCGATCCGGCGCGAAATCCCGCCTCGCAATACGCCAGGTAGTACTCCCACATCCGCTTGAAACGGCGGTCGAACCCCATCGGGATCAGATCCGGCCACGCGTCCTGGAAGCGCCGCTGCCATTCGGCGAGGGTGCGCGCGTAATGCGGCCCGAAGAATTCCTCGCGCGTCACGGCGAGGCCGGCCTGCTCGGCGAGGCGTCGCAATGCGGTGGGCGACGGCAACATGCCGCCAGGAAAGATGTAGCGCTGAATGAAATCGACGCTCCGCCGATAGCTGTCGAACCAACGGTCGGCGATGGTGATGACTTGCAACGCCGCGCGTCCGCCGTCGTTCAGATTGTCGCGCAGCTTGGCGAAAAAGACCGGCCAATAGCGCTCGCCGACCGCCTCGAACATCTCGATCGAGGCGATACGATCGAAACGCCCGTCGATGTCTCGATAGTCGACGAGACGAACGTCGATGCGATCGGCGAGACCGTCTTCCTGCGCCCGCTTGCGCGCGTAGTCGTGTTGCTGGCGCGAGACCGTGATCGCGGTGACGCGGGCGCCGAACTCGCGGGCGATCAGTCGCGCGAACCCGCCCCAGCCGCAGCCGATCTCGAGCACATGGGCGTGCGGCGCGATTTCGAGCTTCTCGGCGATGCGGCGATATTTGTTCAACTGCGCTTCGGCCAGCGTCTCGTCATCGCGTACGAATACGGCCGAGGAGTAGGTCATGCTGCCGTCCAGCCAGCGTTCGTAGAACGCGTTGCCCAGATCGTAGTGATGGGCGATGTTGCGCCGGCTCCCGGCGCGTGTGTTGGCGCGGCCGGCGTGCCATAGCCGCCGCAACGTCGACGCCCATCGCGCGCCGTAGTAGCTGTCGAGCAACGCTTCGTCGTTGATCGCGGCGAGCGTCAGTAGCGCCGGAAGATCCGGTGTTTCCCAATCGCCGTCCATGTACGCCTCGGCGAGCCCGACTGCCCCGCCGATGGCGAACCGCCAAGCCGCCCGCGCATGTTTGACGATTAGGCTTGCATGCGGTCCGGATTCCGGCCCCGCGACGAGGTGCGTGGCGCCGTTCGGGGCGACGATAGAAAGCTCGCCGTAGCGCAACCCGCTTGCCGCCCGCAAGAGCAGGCCGACGCCGCGCGCGAGGGACGCTGGGCTTCCGGCGTCGCCGTCCTTTTGCCTGACGTGCATGACTGGCCTCCCCCGTCGGCGCCGTCGGCCGACGATGATATCGGGCGCCCTTGAGCCACAGCTTGAGCGCCTCCCGAGGTATCCCAGCCATGACTTTCAATGCGACGAGGGGCAGCGTCAAGCAGGCGCGTAGCAGCCGGCCATCGCCGAGCGTTTCACGCCGCGCCGAGTACGTGGCGAGCAGAGTATCGTGTCCGGCCCCGTTGCTTACGCGGGTGACCACGGCAAGACGGGCCTCCGGCTCGAAGACGCGGAACCGATAGGCCGCCAGCATGCCGATGAACGGCGGGACATAAAACGCTTTGCTTCGCGTCGGGCGCGATGTCGGGCGGCATGGGCCTCGAGCAGCGCCAAAGCGGTGGCGTGGCGGCCGGGAGGGCCAGCCAACAAATGCGAGCGATACTACGCTCGATTTCACCCGTGTGAATCACTTGGTCGAAGCGAACCCGGCCGGCCCTAGCCGGCGGTCCAGGCATGCGCGGGCGGCCACAACGTCGCCTCGTCTAGCCAGGGGCGGTCACCCGAGGTAGCGCCATAGCTGAGGAACAGAATTGTCCGCGACTGCGCGCCAGGCGCACGACTGACCATGAAAAACAGGCGAGGATCCAGAAAAACCACCGAGCCAGCCGGCCCCGACAGCATTTCGAGCTCGCATCCCGACGCCATCCAGTCGAGATAGATCTCGAGATCTCCCGGCATCGCGGGTCGCGCAACAAGATGCGATCCGGGCGCCACGAGAAGGGCGCACTCGCACGGATCAAGATCGCCGAGAAAGATGGCGACAATCAACTTTGCAGCAAAATCGCCGCGCTTCGCCGGCGATTGGTCGACGGCACAGTCAGTAAGCAACAGCGAACTTCCGATTAACTGCGAGGACATCGCAGCGACCCCGCGATGTCGCGATAATGTCGATGCCGCTTCGACCTCGTGGCCGTGTCGCAGCGCATCAGCGACCGACCAGGTCTCCTCACGCGCCAGCAAGCCGCGATCGAATGCAAATCCGCGCCGCTCGAACGCGTTTTGGAATTGTTGAGAATGGTTCATGCGCCAATCGCCTAAACGGTGCGCCGCGGCGGGCAGGGCCGATGGAGGGGCGGCCCCGCGCGCCGCGCGCAACGTCCGGCGCTCAGATTCGCTGGCGCGCCGGAATGGCCGGTTGCTTGACGACCCTGAGATAAGGACGCAGCGTCTTCCAGCCGTCGGGGAATCGCTTCTTGGCGTCCTCGTCGGATAGCGAGGGAACGATGATCACGTCGTCTCCGTCCTTCCAATTCACCGGCGTCGCGACCTTGTGCGCGTCGGTCAGCTGGAGCGAATCGATCACGCGCAGCACTTCGGCGAAATTGCGGCCCGTCGACGGAGGATATGTGAGCGTCAGCCGCACCTTCTTCTGCGGGTCGATGATGTAGACGGTGCGAACCGTCACCGCCGGATCGGCTTTCGGATGGATCATCCCATAAAGGCTCGAAACCTTTTTGTCGGCATCGGCGATCAGCGGGAAATTGAGACGCTGTTTTTGCGTATCCTCGATGTCCTGCGCCCATTTGGCGTGGGAGTCGGTGGGATCGACCGACAACCCGATGATCTTGGCGTTGCGCTTGTCGAACTCGGGCTTCAGGCGCGCCGCCTCCGCGAGTTCGGTCGTGCAGACTGGCGTGAAATCCTTCGGGTGCGAGAAAAAGACGCCCCACGAGTCGCCCAGCCATTGGTGGAACTTGATAACCCCTTGGGTCGACTCTTGCGCGAAATCGGGGGCGATTTCACCCAACTGAATCGTCATCGTCGTTTCCTTTCCTGGTCCTGGTGTTGACGCGAGGAACGCATGCCGTATCGACGCCGGCGAACCGCGTCGGGGGATCCGGTCGCGGTCGTGCTTGTTTCACATATTTCCCGTGTGATTTTATATAATTCACATTGACACAGTGTATATAATCAAATTTATACTGGGTCAACATGTAAATCTGGAGCCACCTAATGAGCGCCGTCGAGAGTCTGTTGCGGCCGCTAGCGCCTTCGCCAAAGCCGTCCAAGGTCGAGGCGATCAAATCGGGCAGCCGTCGGCTGCGCGGAACGATCGCCGAATCGGTCGCTTCCGGAGCGCGCGCCTTCGACGAGCCCGACAAGCAGCTCCTTAAGTTTCACGGCGTCTATCAGGGCTATGACCGCGACACCGCGACGTCGCTCAAGCAGGCGGGAAAACCGAAGGACGTATCCTTCATGGTTCGCGTGCGGATTCCCGCCGGCCGGCTCACCGCGGAGCAGTATCTTGCCCTCGACGCGCTTGCCGAGCGTCACGGCGCGCGGAGTCTGCGCATCACCACCCGTCAGACGATCCAGTTCCACGGCGTCGCCTCCGGAGAACTCAAGGCGACGATGGCGGGAATCAACGAAGCCTTGTTGACGACGCTGGCCGCCTGCGGCGACGTGGTCCGCAATGTGACGGCGACGCCGGCGCCGATCGCCGATTCGGTCCATCGCCGGCTGCAGGAAGACGCGCGGCTTCTGTCAGCAGCGCTCAGCCCCTGTACGCGCGCCTATCACGAGATCTGGGTCGATGGCGAACCGGCGGTCGGCGGCCCGCTCGAGCAGGAACCGCTCTATGGGGCGACCTATCTGCCGCGAAAGTTCAAGATCGGCATCGCCACGCCCGAGGACAATTCGATCGACGTGCTGACCAACGATCTCGCCATCGTCGCGTTATTCGAGAATGGCGAACTGCTCGGATATAATCTGGCGCTGGGCGGCGGCCTCGGGATGACCCATGGCAAGCCCGAGACCTACCCGCGCCTGGCCTCTCCAATCGCCTTCGTCGCTCCCGATGACCTGCTCCCTGCCGTCCAAGCGGTGGTGCGCCTGCAGCGTGACCACGGCGATCGCGCCAATCGCAAGCACGCGCGGTTGAAATACTTAGTGGACGAGCGCGGCGCGGCATGGATCAAGCAAACGCTCGAATCCTATTTTGGCGGACCGCTCGCGGATCCGAGGCCAATGCCGCGGTTCAAGATCGTCGACCACCTTGGCTGGCATGCCCAAGGCGACGGACGTTGGTATCTCGGCGTGCCGATCAGCAGCGGCCGCATCAAGGATACGAGCGCCGCTCGCCTTCGCACCGCCTTGCGCGAAGCGATCGCGCTATACCAAGTCACGCCGATCTTGACGCCGCAGCAGGATATTCTCCTCGCCGATATCCGCGAGGCCGATCGGGCGGCGATCGAAGCGGCGTTACGGGGCCACGGGGTGCGGCTGGCAAGCGATTTTTCGCCAGTCGCGCGCTGGTCGCTGGCGTGCCCGGCGCTACCGACATGCGCCCTTGCTCTAAGCGAAGCCGAGCGAGTCAAGGATGACCTGGTCGGCGCGATCGAAGCGGCGTTGGCCCGCCACGGTCTTGGCAACGAGCGGATCGGCGTCCGGATCACCGGCTGTCCCAACGGCTGCGCGCGGCCTTACGCCGGCGATATCGGCATCGTCGGCCGCATGCCAGGTTTCTACGCGCTTTACGTCGGCGGCGATTTCGAGGGCACCCGTCTGTCCGAGCGTCTGCTCGACAAGGTCGCCTATGGCGATATCGCGGCGACGCTCGAGCCGCTGTTCGCCTTCTATTCTCGCTGCCGCCGCGCGGGCGAGGGATTTGGCGATTTCTGCCACCGCCATCCGCCCGAATTGTTGCGCGCGCTCATTGCCGACGCGGCCGGCGGAGTCCGACGGGCGTGCGGCGATTGATGTTTCCCGTCCTGCTCGATCTCGCGCGCGCCCGCGTCGCCGTGATCGGCGACGGCGATGCCGCCGTCAAAAGACTCGCCCAACTCGACGCCGATGGGCCCGTCGACCTTGGCGTTTTTTCGGCCGCCCCAAGCGCGGCGCTTGAAACGGCGGCGCGCGCTCGTCTGATCCGCCGCACGCCGACGGCGGCCGATCTCGCCGGTACAACGATTGTCTTCATCGCCGGTCTCGACCCGGCAT
>DATFES010000378.1:0-4307 GCA_035250945.1 Alphaproteobacteria bacterium
CACGGTGTTCGCGTACATCGTCCGGCGGATCTTCGCCACCATCCCCGTAATGGGGGTGGTGGCGCTTTTCGTCTTTTCGCTGCTGTACATCACGCCTGGCGATCCGGCGGCGGTGATCGCCGGCGATCTTGCGACCGATGACGACATCGCCCGGATTCGCAGCAAGCTCGGCCTCGATGAACCGTTCGTGGTGCGCTTCGGGTCGTGGCTATGGGGCGTGCTTCAGGGCGATCTCGGCATTTCGATCTTCACCAACCTGCCGGTAACGAAGCTGATCGGTCAGCGCATCGAACCGACCGTCGCGCTATCAGTGTCGACCTTGCTCGTGGCGATCGTTGTCGCCGTGCCGCTCGGCGTCATCGCGGCATGGAAGGCAGGGCAATGGATCGACCGCGCGGTGATGATTTTCGCCGTTCTCAGTTTTTCGATCCCGGTCTTCGTGCTGGCGTACCTTCTGATCTTCGCCTTTTCGCTGAGCCTCGACATTTTGCCGGTCCAGGGCTACGCCAGCATCGGCGAGGGACTTTGGCCGTTCATCGAGCGCCTGATCTTGCCGAGCGTTGCGCTTGGGTTGACCTACGCCGCCCTCATCGCGCGCATCACGCGCGCCAGCATGCTCGAAGTCCTGTCGCAGGATTACATCCGCACCGCTCAGGCCAAGGGGTTAGCGACCGACAAGGTGCTCATCGGGCATGCGCTCAAGAACGCGGCGGTGCCAATCGTCACCATCATCGGCATCGGCGTGGCGTTGCTCATCAGCGGAGTGGTGGTGACCGAGACGGTGTTCGCCATTCCGGGCATCGGCCGGCTCACGGTCGACGCCATCTTGCGACGCGACTATCCGATCATTCAAGGCGTGATTCTGATCTTTTCGGCGGCTTACGTGTTGATCAACCTTGCGGTCGACCTCAGCTACACGCTGCTCGATCCGCGTATCCGGTACTGACGCGATGGCCGCCAACATCGCCAGCGCGGAAGCCATCAACGTCCACAAGCCGCACGGTTTGGTGCGCGAGGCGTTGCGTCGGCATCCGACGATGATCGTCGGCGTGGCGATCCTAATCGTCATGGTCCTGATGGCGATCCTGGCGCCGTATCTCGGTACCATCGATCCGCAGGCGCTCTCGCCGGTGCGCCGTCTCAAGCCGCCGTCCGAGGAATACTGGTTCGGCACCGACATGCTTGGGCGCGACGTCTACAGCCGCGTCGTCTATGGCGCGCGGATTTCGCTCGCCGTCGGTCTCGCCGTCGCCATCCTCAGCACGCTGTTTGGCTTGGCGCTCGGCCTTGTCACCGGGTTCAGTCGGCTGGCCGACGCGATTCTCATGCGCGTGATGGATGGGTTGATGTCGATTCCGCCCGTGTTGCTGGCCATCGCGCTGATGGCGTTGACGAAGGCCAGCCTCGAAAACGTGATATTCGCCATCACGCTTGCCGAAGTGCCGCGCGTAACGCGGCTGGTCCGCAGCGTGGTTCTGAGTTTGCGCGAACAGCCGTTTGTCGAGGCTGCGACCGCGGCGGGAACTGGATTTATTCGTACACTATTGCGCCATATTTTGCCGAATACCGTGGCGCCATTGCTGGTTCAGGGCACCTTTATCTGCGCCTCGGCGATCATTACCGAGGCGATCTTAAGCTTCCTCGGCGCCGGCACGCCGCCCAACATCCCGAGCTGGGGAAACATCATGGCCGAGGGGCGGGCGCTGTTTCAGGTCGCCTTCTACATCATCCTGTTTCCTGGTATTTGCCTATCGTTGACGGTGCTGGCGGTAAATCTCGTCGGCGACGGATTGCGCGATGCCCTCGATCCGCGGTTGGCGAGGCGGATGTGAGGAGCGCGCGCATGGACGCAAGTGCGCCAAGAAACGGCCCGCTGCTCGAGATCGACGATCTGCGCACGTACTTTTTCACCCGCGACGGCGTGGTGCGTGCCGTCGACGGAGTTTCGTACGATGTTCGCCCGGGCGAAACGTTGGCGGTTGTCGGCGAGTCGGGTTGCGGCAAAAGCGTCACCGCGTTGTCGATCCTCCGGCTCATCCCCTCGCCGCCCGGCCGTGTCGTCGGCGGGACCATCCGCTTTCAGGGCCGCAACTTGCTCGACGTCGACGAAAGCGAGATGCGGTCGATTCGCGGCAACGAGATCTCGATGATCTTCCAGGAACCGATGACTTCGCTCAACCCGGTTCTCACCATCGGCCGCCAGATCGGCGAAACGCTGCGTCTCCACCAGGGTCTCGACGCCAAACGGGCGCTCGAGCGCTCCGTCGAGATGCTCCGCCTGGTGCACATCCCCGAGGCGGAGCGGCGCGTCGAGCAGTATCCGCACCAGCTTTCCGGCGGGATGCGGCAGCGCGTGATGATCGCCATGGCGCTGGCCTGCAATCCGAAACTGCTCATCGCCGACGAGCCGACGACCGCGCTCGACGTCACGATTCAGGCGCAAATCCTCGATTTGATGCGCGAGCTAAAGTCCAAGATCGGTGCGGCGATCGTGCTCATCACCCACGACCTTGGCGTCGTCGCGGAAATGGCGCAACGCGTCATCGTCATGTACGCGGGCCGAAAGGTCGAGCAGTCGTCGGTCGGCGAGCTATTCGAACGGCCGCTCCATCCCTATACGCGCGGGCTCCTCAACTCGGTGCCGAAGCTCGGTTCGACCCTCGACGAAAAATCGCGGCGGCGACTGATGGAGATTCCCGGGCTTGTGCCATCGCTGCGCGAGGAGATCGTCGGCTGCGCCTTTGCGCCGCGCTGCCCGTTCGCCGTCGACCGCTGCCGGCGCGACGTGCCGGAGCTCGAGGCGGTCGGTACTAGTCGACTCGTAGCTTGTTTCGAATGGCAGCGGGCGGCGGCGGCGTGAGCGCGACAACCGAAAACGTCCCGCGTCAGGGCGGCGCGGCCGGCGCACCGCCGCTGCTCGAGGTGAAGGATCTTCGCAAGCACTACCCGGTACGCAAAGGATTGTTGTCGCGCGTCTCCGGGTACGTCTATGCGGTCGACGGCATAAGCTTCGCGATCGAGAAGGGCGAAACGCTCGGTCTGGTCGGCGAGAGCGGATGCGGTAAATCGACGGCAGGAAAGACGATACTGAAGCTCATCGAGCCGACATCGGGCGCCATCTCGCTGCGCGGCGAGCGCATAGACGGGCTATCTCGCAAAGCGATGCGCGCCTTCCGACGCGAGCTGCAGGTGGTCTTTCAGGACCCGTATTCCTCGCTCAATCCGCGCATGACCGTGCAGCAGATCGTCGGCGAGCCGCTTGTCAACTATGGCGTCAACCGCGGCAAGGAGCTCGCCGCACGCGTCGCCATGCTGTTCGACAAGGTCGGCCTGCGCCGCGAGCAGATGCATCGCTATCCGCACGAATTCTCCGGCGGTCAGCGGCAACGCATCGGCATCGCGCGGGCGCTGGCGCTCAATCCCGAGCTCATCGTCTGCGACGAGCCGGTATCGGCGCTCGACGTTTCGGTCCAGGCGCAGGTGATCAATCTTCTCATGGATCTCCAGGCCGAGTTCCGCCTTTCGTACCTGTTCATTGCCCACGATCTGGCCGTCGTCGAACATATCAGTCATCGGATCGCCGTCATGTATCTCGGCAAAATCGTCGAGCTGACCGACAAGCGATCGCTGTTTCGCACGCCGCTCCATCCCTACACCGAGGCCCTCCTTTCGGCGGTTCCCGTTCCCGATCCGACGGCCAAGCGCAAGCGGATCATCCTTGCCGGCGACGTGCCGAGCCCAATCAACCCGCCGTCCGGGTGCCGCTTTCATACGCGCTGTCCCTACGCGGAGGCGCGGTGCCGCGTCGAAGAGCCGGCGATGCGCGAAATTCGCGCCGGTCATTTCGTCGCTTGTCACTTGCGCGAGGTCGAAACGCCGGCGCGGGCCGCCGCGCAGGGCGGCGGGCTCGCGCAGCAGCGCTGATCATGGTCATCGTTCAAGGGAAAGGGCTGCAGGTCTACAGGAATTCGCGCGCCCTGCGCGGCGAGGCGACGTATCCTCCGACCCTCGAGGACGTGCTGAGCGCGCATGAAGCCATGATGGCGCGTACCGAAATCGGCGCATGGCCGGGCTACGCCGCGACGCCGCTCGTCGAGTTCCCCGAACTGGCGAGGGCGCTTGGGATCGCTTGGCTGTGGTACAAGGACGAGAGCGGGCGCTTCGGGCTCAAGAGCTTCAAGGCGCTCGGCGGCGCTTATGCGGTGCTGCGGCAGGTTCAAGCGCGGGTTGCGCAGGTGAGTGGAACTCGGCCGAGTGCGCAGGAGCTGATCGACGGCCGGCATCGCGACATCGCCCAGACGATTACC
>DATFES010000384.1:0-2085 GCA_035250945.1 Alphaproteobacteria bacterium
TGGCCGGGCGAGCCGGCGCCGCTCATCACCTGGCCGCTGGTCGTCACCAGAGGCCCGAGCGGACGGCGCGAGGACAACTACAACCTCGGCATCTATCGCATGCAGGTGACCGGGCGCGACCGCACGTTGATGCGCTGGCTCAAGCATCGCGGCGGCGCGCAGCACCATGCGCGCTGGGGCCGGGAGAAACGCGCGCCGCTGCCGGCGGCGGCGGTGATCGGCGCCGATCCAGGAACGATCCTCGCCGCGGTGACGCCGCTCCCCGATACGCTGTCGGAGTACCAGTTCGCCGGGCTGCTGCGCGGCAGGCGCGTCGAACTGGCCGACTGCAAGACGATTCCGCTCAAGGTGCCGGCCGAAGCCGAGATCGTGCTCGAAGGCCACGTTTCGCTCGACGACTACGGCGACGAGGGGCCGTACGGCGACCATACGGGCTATTACAACGCGGTCGAGAAATTTCCCGTGTTCGAGATCGCCGCCATCACCATGCGACGCCGCCCGATCTATCTTTCGACCTTCACCGGCAGGCCGCCCGACGAACCGTCGGTGCTCGGCATGGCGCTCAACGAGGTCTTCGTGCCGCTGCTGCGCCAGACCTTTCCCGAGATCGTCGATTTCTACCTGCCGCCCGAAGGCTGTTCCTATCGCATCGCCGTGGTTTCGATGCGCAAGGCCTACCCCGGGCACGCCAAGCGGGTGATGCTTGCGGTGTGGTCGTACCTGCGCCAGTTCATGTACACCAAGTGGGTGATCGTGGTCGACGACGACATCGACGCGCGCGACTGGAAGGACGTCATGTGGGCGGTCGCCACGCGCATGGACCCGGCGCGCGACATCACGCTCGTCGAAAACACGCCGATCGACTATCTCGACTTCGCCAGCCCCGAATCGGGGCTCGGCTCGAAGATCGGCCTCGACGCCACCACCAAGCTCGCGCCCGAAACCAAGCGCGAATGGGGTCGTAAGATTCGCATGGACGACGCGGTGATCCGCACCGTCACCGAGAAATGGCCGCGCC
Source organism: Alphaproteobacteria bacterium (assembly GCA_035250945.1). Lineage (GTDB taxonomy): Bacteria > Pseudomonadota > Alphaproteobacteria > CACIAM-22H2 > CACIAM-22H2 > DATFES01. The sequence continues at coordinate 1,019 of DATFES010000384.1, forward strand.
TCGGCCTGCCCGGCTCTGGCAAACCGATCTGGAAGTAGCGGGCGTGCCCGGGCGCGGATTCCCCGAGGTTCGACTTGCGTTTATCCCTACGACAGGAGGCTCTCTTTACCGATGACCGCCAACGCCGACGACCGCCTCGATTTTCTCGCCGATCTCGTCGCCCAGGCGAAGCGCGCCGGCGCCGACGCCGCCGACGCCATTCTTGTCGACGCGGCGGCGATCAGCCATGCGCGGCGTCTCGGCAGGCTCGAAAAGCTCGAGCGCGCCGAGAGCCAGGATCTCGGCCTGCGCGTGTTCCTCGGCAAGCGTCAGGCGATCGTCTCGTCGTCCGACCGCGCCAAATCGACGCTCGACGCATTGGTCGAACGCGCCATCGCAATGGCGCGCGCGGCGCCGGAGGACCCATATTGCGGCCTCGCCGAGCCCGACGAGTTGGCGGCGAGTTTGCCGACGCTCGATCTCGTCGATCCCGTCGAGCCGCCCGTCGATGCGCTCGTCGAGCGGGCGCGCGCGGCCGAGGACATCGCGCTTGCGATCAAGGGCATCACCAATTCCGAGGGCGCCGAGGCGAGCTGGTCGAAGGGAGGCGTCGCGCTTGCCGCATCGAACGGCTTCACCGCCGCCTACGCGCGGACCAACCATAACATCAGCGTGTCCGTACTGGCCGGCGAAGGGACGGCAATGGAGCGCGATTACGACTATTCGGTCGCCATCCATGGCGGCGATCTCGAATCGCCCGAGACGCTTGGCCGCCGTGCTGCCGAGCGAACGCTGAAGCGGCTCAACCCGCGCAAGGTATCGACCATGAAGGCGCCGGTGGTCTACGACCCGCGCGTCGCCGGCGGATTGCTGCGTCATCTGGCCGGCGCCATAAATGGCGCCGCGATCGCCCGCGGCACCAGCTTCCTCAAGAGCAAGCTTGGCCGGAAGATCTTTCCCGACAACGTGACGATCGTCGACGATCCGTTCCGCCGCCGCGGCCTCGGCTCGCGCCCTGTCGATGGCGAGGGCATCGCGCCGGCGCGGCGCGCCATCGTCGACAAAGGCGTGTTGACCACCTGGCTGCT
>DATFES010000403.1:0-2309 GCA_035250945.1 Alphaproteobacteria bacterium
TAGCGCGGCAGGCGCCGCATCTCCGTCACGTCCTTGCCGTCGAATTTCAAGATGACGTCGCCCGACTCGATCTTGCCTTTGGCGGCCGGGCTATTTTCGGTCACCCGCGCCACCAACGCGCCGCGCGCCTTGTTGAGGCCGAGGCTCTCGGCGATTTCGTCGGTGACGCTCTGAATTTGCACGCCGAGCCAGCCGCGCCTGACCTTGCCGCTGACGCGGAGCTGGTCGATCACCGGCTTGGCGAGATTCGCCGGAATGGCGAAACCGATACCGACGCTGCCGCCCGACGGCGAATAGATGGCGGTGTTGATGCCGATGATCTCGCCGGCCAGGTTGAACATCGGGCCACCCGAATTGCCGCGATTAATCGAGGCGTCGGTTTGGATGAAGTCGTCATAGGGTCCGGCGTTGATGTCGCGCGCGCGCGCCGAGACGATACCGGCCGTTACCGTTCCGCCGAGGCCGAACGGGTTGCCAATTGCGACCACCCAGTCGCCGACGCGGGTTTGATCGGAGTTGCCGAACTTGACCGCCGTAAGCGGTTTGCTCGGCTCGACCTTCAGCACAGCGAGGTCGGTTTTGGGATCGCGGCCGATCACCTTGGCGGCGAGTTGCGTGTCGTCGTGCAGGATCACCTTGATTTCGTCGGCCTCGGCGATGACGTGGTTGTTCGTCACCACATATCCCGTCGAATCGATGACGAACCCGGAGCCGAGCGATTGCGTGCGCCGCGGCGGCGCGTCGGGTCGTCCCTGGCGGTCGAAGAATTCGCGGAAGAATTCCTCAAACGGCGAACCGGGCGGAAATTGCGGAACTTCGGGGCCGCGGCGCCGCTCGCCTTGCGGGCCCTGCTGCGGTCCCTGCTGCTGATTGCGATCCTGGCGTACGGTCTGCGTGGTCGAAATGTTGACCACCGCGGGCAACAGGCGCTCGGCCAAATCGGCGAAACCTTGCGCCGGCGGATTGCCGCGGCCTTGCGCGAGCGCCAACTCCGGGGCCGCCGACGGGCCGACGATTACCGCCGCAACCGCCGCGGCGAGCAGGCCGCGACGCACGACAAGGGCCGCGCGCCCCAGCAACGGACGCGTCGCCAAACGTTCGCAAGTAGAAATCACCTTCGGGTCTCCTTTTTCTTGCCACCGGGCCATGCCGGGTAAAGGAACTCTTTCCTAGAGAGACGATCCGCGATGACACACGATCTCCCAGGAGTGTGGTCCGATTTAGGCGGCGATCACAGCGCCTTCAAGCGCGCGCCGCCCGACGCCACAATGATTCCATATTTTCGGCGCGCCGCGAACTGACGAGTGTCGGCAAGGCTCGTCTCGCGAGTTCGTGCGCCCAAGCGCAACCCGAAAACGCACTCGCCTATTGTCCGGGAGCGCGCGGCCGTCCATTGCCGCCTGGCGTACCTTGCAACTCGCGGAAATAGCGGAAGAAGTCGCTGTCGGGCGAGAGGACCATGGTGGCCTGGCCGTCGCCGAGCGCTTTGCGATAAGCCTCGAGCGAGCGATAGAAGCCGTAAAACTGCGGATCGCGGTTGAAGGCGTCGGCGAAAATCGCCGTCGCCTCCGCGTCGCCGACGCCGCGCAGGATCTGCGCCTGCCGTTGCGCATCGGCGAGGATCACCGTGCGGTCGCGCTCCGCCTCGGCGCGGATTCGCTGGCCCAACTCGGCGCCCTCGGCGCGCTCCTGGTTGGCCTCACGCTGGCGTTCGGTCTGCATGCGGGCGAAGATCGCCGGGCTGTTGTCGGGGTGGAGATCGGCGCGCATGATGCGCACGTCGATCACCTCGACGCCGAACGAATTGGATTCGGCGACCACCAAGTCGCTGATCTGGCGCATCAGCGCGGAGCGGCGCGCCGTCAGCACCTCGGAGAACGGGACCGAGCCGAGCACGTTGCGCATGCTGGCGACGACGATCGCCGAGAGGCGGTTGCGCATGTTCGCCTCGGTGCCGACCGTCTGGTAGAAGCGCAGCGGATCGACGATGCGGTAGCGCGCGAAGGCGTCCACCACCAAACGCTTCTGGTCGGCCATGATCACTTCTTGCGCGTCGGCGTCGAAATCGAGCAGGCGGCGGTCGTAGTAGCTGACCTGCTGGACGAACGGTATCTTGATCTTGAGGCCCGGTTCGCGAACGATCCGAACCGGATCGCCAAGTTGCAGGACCAACGCTTGCTGGCGCTGGTCGACGACGAACAGCGCGTTCCATACGACGAACAATGCGCCGCCGAGGATGATCAAGATCGCCATCATGAGATTTCGGTTCATCATTGCCGCGCTCCCGTCGGCTGGCCGGCGGCCGGCGC
>DATFES010000407.1:0-10213 GCA_035250945.1 Alphaproteobacteria bacterium
CATGGTGGCGCCGCGCCCTCATCCTGAGCCGCACGCCCATCCTCGATGTTTCGACACGCTCAACATGAGGATGGGCGTGCGAGTCGAAGGACGAACCATGAGGGTGTGCGACGCGATTACATTAAAGCGAATCCCGCTCTAGCCGTCGCTCAGCCTAAAAAAATCGCGGGACCCGCGTAAAGCGGGTCCCGCGTCGCAAGATCGACTGCGATGCCGGCTATTCGTGCTTCTGGCCAGCCGCCCAGGCGATTTCGCCCTTCGGCGTCCGGATCGAATCCACGAAGTCCTGCATCTCCTTCGACGGCGGGGCCGTGAGCAGGCTCACGATCCACGTCACGACGAAGGCGACCGGCAGCCCGAACAATGCGCTCGAGATGTTGCGGATCCCGAACCACAGCGGCGCGTCGAAATACCGCGTGGCGATCAGGTAGTAGAGGCACACGCCGAACCCCGCCATCATGCCGACGATGGCGCCGGTTGCGTTCGTGCGCTTCCACCAGATCCCGAGGACCAGCGGCGCGAACAGGCCCGCCGCCGCCAGCGAGAACGCCCAGGCGACCATCTGGATGATCCCCGACGGTCGCGTGCCGGCCACCGCCGCCGCCATCAAGGCGACGATGACCAGGAGCGAGCGGGCGACGACCAGACGGCGCTTGGTCGATGCGCCGGGATCGATCAGCTTGTAGTAAATGTCGTGCGAGAGCGCGTTGGCGATGGCGAGGAGCAGGCCGTCGGCCGTGCTGAGCGCCGCCGCGAGGCCTCCCGCCGCGACCAGGCCGGAGATCACGTAGGGCAAGCCCGCGATCTCGGGCATCGACAAGACGATGATGTCCTGGTTTATCGTCAGCTCGGCGAGTTGCAGGATGCCATCTTTGTTGCCGTCATTGATGGTCAACAATCCGCCGACCTGCGCCCAGTTCTGCACCCACGCCGGAAGCTGCGCGATCGGCTGGCCGACGACGTTCTGGTAGACCTCCAGCTTCGCGAACGCCGCGTAGGCCGGCGCCGTGAAGTAAAGGAGGAAGATGAAGAAGATGCTCCAGCCGACCGAGGCGCGTGCGTCACGAACGTTGGGCGTCGTGAAGTAACGCATCAGGATGTGCGGCAATGAAGCCGTGCCGACCATCAGGCAGAGCACCAAGGCCCAGAAGTTGTTGAACTCGACCCACGAGAACTGCCCCTTGGCGTCGACGAAGGCATCGGTGTGGTGCTTGACGATGCCGAGCTTGTCTTCAAGCTGGGCGATCTGCGACAGCGCCTGGCCGTAGGTCAATTCGGGGATCGGAATCCCATAACGCTGGGTCGACAGCCAGACCAGCGGGACGAGGTACGCGAGGATGAGAATGATGTACTGCGCCACCTGCGTCCAGGTGACCGCGCGCATGCCGCCCAGCATCGAGCACACCAGGATCCCGACCAGGCCCGCGAAGATGGCGAGCTCGAAGGGGATGCCGAGGAAGCGGGAGGTGATGATGCCGATGCCGAACGTTTGGGCGACGATGTAAGTGAACGACGCCGAGAACAGCACGATCACCCCGCAGACGCGCGCCGTGTTTCCTTCGTAGCGAACGCCAAGGAAGTCGGGCACCGTGAACTGGCCGAACTTCCGAAGATACGGCGCCAGCAGGATTCCAACCAGCACGTAACCGCCGGTCCAGCCGAGCACGTAGCCGAGCCCGCCATAGCCGAGGAGATATAGACCGCCGGCCATCGAAATGAACGATGCCGCGCTCATCCAGTCGGCCCCGGTCGCCATGCCGTTGTAGAACGCCGGCACGACGCGGCCCGCCACGTAGTATTCGGAAATGTCGAGGGTCCGCGACAGGAAGCCGATGTAAGCGTAGACGAAGATCGTCAAGAAGACGAAGGCGTAGCCGATCACCTTGTTCGGCAAGCCCATCTGCTCGAGGATGGCGAGCAGAATCGTGAAACCGATGAAGCCCCCAGTGTAGCCGGCATAGACCTTGCCAAGGTTGGCAAGAAACCCGCCGCGGCCTATTTCATAAGCCATTTTCGTGTCCTCCCGTCGATTATTCTTCGGCGACGCCGAATTCTTCGTCGATCTTGTTCTGTGCGCTGGCGTTCCAGAAGCAGAGCACGACGAAGGCGATCAGCGAGCCCTGGGCCGCCATGTAAAAGCCCAGCGGGAACCCGAAGATCACGATCTGGTTGAGCTGGACTGCGAAGAGATGAACGACGAAACTGAAGAAGAACCACAGCCCCAAAATCGTCCACATCAGGGTGCTGGTGCGCTTCCAGTACGCGTCGCGCCGTTCAGGTGTGAGAGCGGGTGTAGCCATCCTGTTCGTCCTCTCTGTTGATTGCCCGTTTTCGTCTCAGATTTCGTCGTCCGGCGCGATCGCCGCGCCCGAGGTTACGCACGGTCGAGCACGAATCCGGCGGCAAAATGCCCGCCCGCCAAAGCGCGGACCGGCGACCATAGGATCGGCGCGGCAGCCGTGGTTCGAATTCACAACGAAGAAACGCGTACTCCCCTAAGCCCCATTGTTGCTTTGTACTTTTGCCAAAATATACCATTCGCCCCAAGCCGGGACAACCGATTGAAAAGAGTTAATACGGGACCTATTCGTTTGTATACATGTGAGGTGACGTTGAGCGCTGTCCGGGAACGAGCCGATGCTGAATGACATTTGGCGGCGATTTAGCCAGCGAAATCGACCGCTCACGACCGCAAGCGAACTGTCGGTCTTTCTCGAAGAGCGCGCCGCGCAGGTCGCGCAACAAAGCGTGATCGGCTACTGCCACGTCAAGACGCAACTGCCGCTGGTCGAATTGATGCGGGACAAACCTTTCGTCGACGCCTTCCATACTTCGCGATGGGAGGCGTTCGCGGCGGTGCTCGCCGATCTCATCGTCGTCACGGAGGGCTTGTTGCGAGCGTCCGCCGGCGAGCGCGCATCGCGGCTCGTCGACCCGCTGACTGCGATGTTCGCCGAGATTCTCGGGCGCCATCCGCTGCCCGCCCATCGTCCGGAAGGTTGGAGCGACGTCGTCGCGAGCCTGCGGACGAGGCTCGCCCGCGGGCAACTTGCGCAGCCCTTATCGTTCGCGACGGTCGCAGAAACCTCGGCCGAGCGGCTGTTTGCGACGTTGCCGATCCACGAGCGGTTGCGCGAACCGGACAAACCGGCAATCGTCGCCAATGTCCGGTTCCTGATGGTCGGGCTTCGCCACCAGTTCGACCGCCGCCTCGATCCATCGGCCTTGGTCGACGCGTTGCTGCAGACCGGCCCGGCGGCGTCAATGCCGGTTTAGCCTCAAAGCGCTCCGCGCTAGAATATTCGCGATGCAATCGTCGCAACGCGCACTGTTTACCAAAAGGGTGGGCGAATTCTGCGGCAAACACCCGCCGCTGACATGCCGCGCCGGCGCGCCGATCGCCGATGTGCTGGGCGAAATGGCCTCGCGCGGCGGATCGAGCGCGCTGGTCGTCGATGACAACGGGCGGCTCGTCGGCATCTTCACCGAGAATGACGTCGCGCGGCGGGTCGCCTTTCGCCTCAAGCCCGAGGCTGCGATCGAGCAGGCGATGACATGGCCGGTCGCCACGTGTACCGCCGACGATTACCTTTATCGCGCCGTCGCGCGTATGCGCCGGCGCAACTTGCGCCACATGCCCGTGGTCGACGCCGCGGGCCGGCCGATCGGGATTCTCGACCTCCACGATGCGCTGGCGGCGACGACCGAGCGGCTGATGGACCAGGTCGACGCATTGACCCAGGAGGGCACGCTCGAAGGTCTGGCGCTGACCAAGAAGGCGCAGGCCGAACTGGCGGGCGAGCTCCTCGCCGACAACCTGCCGGCGCCCGAGATCCAGGGGCTGATCACCGACATCAATCACGACATCCACCGCCGCATTCTTGACGCGCTGATCGCCGCCATGGCCGACGAGGGCTGGGGCGATCCGCCGGTGCCGTTCACGCTGCTGATCATGGGCTCGGGCGGACGCGGCGAAAACTTCCTGTTTCCCGACCAGGACAATGGATTCATCCTCGCCGACTATCCCGACGACGAGCACAATCGCATCGACCGCTATTTCGTGGCGCTCGCCGAGCGTTTCAATTTGCAGCTCGACGCGGTCGGCTTTCCGCTCTGCAAGGGTCACGTCATGGCGCGCAATCCGCTGTGGCGCAAGACCGCGCGCCAGTGGCGCGAGCAGATCGCGCTGTGGGCGCGGCGCCGCAGCCCGGCGGCGATACTATTCTCCGACATCATGTTCGACTTCCGGCCGGTTTGGGGACCCGAAGCGCCGGCGGCCGAACTGCGCGAGTTCACCACCGTCACGCTCAAGACCTATCCGGCGCTGCTGGCGATGATGTGCAAGGACGAAACCAAAATGTCGGTGGCGCTCGGCTTTTTCGGCCGCATCGTCACCGACCATTCGGGCGATCATCCGGGACGCGTCGATCTCAAGCTGCGCGGCACGATGCCGTTGGTCGCCGCGGCGCGCCTTTGGGCGCTCAAGGAAGGCGTGGCCGAAACCTCGACATTGACGCGGCTCGCGGCGCTCGCCGAGCGCGCAATCATCAGCCGCGACGAGCAGGCGGCGCTCGATGCGGCGTTCAACCACGTGACGTTCCTGCTGTTGCGCCAGCAACTCGCCGATTTCGCGGCGACGGCGAAGGTCGGAAATTACGTGGAGCTCGACAAACTGTCCGGCTGGGACAAGGACCTTCTTCGCGACGCGCTCCGGGCGATCGAGCATTTTCGCGTCGAGACGCGCAGCGCGTTCACCGGCGCGGTTTTCTAGGCGGGCGCGAGGTCACTTTGCGGCGCTGGCCATGGCCGGCTGCGGCTCGGCCAGCGGGATCACGAAGCGGAACGTCGCCCCGCGGCCAAGCTCGCTTTCGAACCAGATCCGGCCGCCAAGGTGCTCGACGATGCGCCGGCAGATGGCCAGCCCGAGGCCGGTTCCCGACGGCTTGGCGGTGAGCGTGTCGCCGACCTGGCGGAACTTCTCGAAAATCATGCGGTGGCTGCCGGGGGCGATGCCGGGGCCGTTGTCGCCGACGCTCACCTGGATGCCGCCGTCGCTGCGCGCCAGCTCGACGACCACGCGCCCGGCGCCTTGCGGCGAGAACTTTACCGCGTTCGACAGTAAGTTGAGCGTCACCTGCATGATCTGGTCGCGGTCGGCGCGCGCCGCGGGCAGCCCATCGGGAAGCCGGGCATCGAGCGTCACGGCGCGATCTTTGAAGAGCTGGCTCGTCGTGGCGATCGCCTCCCGTACGACCCCCTTCATGTCGACCGCGGCGATCTGCCAGTCGAACCGTCCGGCCTCCAGCTTGGCGAGATCGAGCACCTGATTGATCAACCGGGTCAGCCGTTCGCTCTCCTTGATGACGATGCCGAGGAATTCGCGCCGCTGCCCGGTGGGCAGCTCGGGATTGTCGTGCAGGATCTCCGAGAATGACCGGATCGAGGTGAGCGGCGTGCGCAGCTCATGGGTGACGGTGGTGATGAACTCGTCCTTGAGCCGGTCGAGCTCGGTCAGGCGCAAGTTCATCGCCCGTAGATCGGCCGATGCGCGTTCGAGCTCATGCGATTTCGCCTCGAGCTGGCGGCTGTATTCGATGACCTGCGACGCTTCGTCGAGGATCGACATGACCTCGTCGATGCTGACATCGGCGCCCTTGACCGCCGAGGCGACCATGACGCGGGCCGAGGCGGCGCCGATCGCGCCGGCCAGCAATCGTTCGGTGAAATGGACGAGGCCGGCGTCGGCGAGCCCCTTGGGGTCGAGGCGCAGGCTCCGCGATCGCGCGTAATCGGCGAAGGCCTGGTCGGCGCGCGCGCGGCCGACGAAGCGGACGACCAGTTCGTGGAGATCGCCGACGCTCGCCGTGCCGCGCCACAGGCGCATCCGGTCGCCCGCGTCGGGTTGCTGGAACACCTCGACGAAGCGCGTCGCCTGAATACGTTCGGTGGCGCCCTGGCGCGTCACGAGCGATACCGCGACGTAGCCGCCGATATTGACCACCATGCTCCAGAAAAGGGCGTGCGCCAGCGGATCGAAGCCGGCGAGTCCGAACAGCGCGTAGGGCCGCAGCAGCTCGATGCCCCAAAGCCCGTCTTCGAGGAAGGACATCGGCATCCAGCCCGAACGGGCGAAGGAGGGAAGCAGCAGCGTGTAGACCCACACCGCAAAGCCGCTGGTCAATCCGGTGAGCGCGCCGGCGCGATTGCCGGCCCGCCAATAGATGCCGCCGATGATCGCCGGCGCGAACTGCGCCACGGCGGCGAACGACAGGAGGCCGATCGACACCAGCGCATACGAACCGCCGATGAGATGGAAATAGAGATAGCCGAGAAAGAGAACGAGAACGATGCTGGCGCGGCGAATGGCGATGAGCAATCCGGTGAGATCGGTGCGCTCGGTCAATCGTAGCCATTGCATACGCAGCAGGATCGGCATGACCAGGTCGTTGGAGACCATGGTCGACAGCGCGATCGTCTCGACGATGACCATGCCCGTCGCCGCCGACAGGCCGCCGACGAAGGCGAGCAGCGCCAGCCATCCGGCGCGCTCGGCCATCGGCAGCGCCAGCACGAAGGTGTCCGAGTCGACGGTTCCGGCCGGAAAATAGAGCAGGCCGGCGATGGCGATCGGCAACACGAATACGTTGATCGCGAAGAGATATGCGGGGAACAGCCAGACCGCCTTGTCGAGATGACGCTCGTCGACGTTTTCGACCACCGACACCTGGAACTGGCGCGGCAGGAACAGGATGGCCGCCATCGACAACAAGGTCAGCGTCACCCATCCGCCATAGCCGCCGGTTCCGACCTCGGTCCACAATTTGGCCAGGTCGGGTCGCGCTGCGGCGCGGGCGAAAATGTCGCCGAAGCCGTCGAACACGAAAAAGGTGACGAAGATGCCGACGGCGAGGAAGGCGACCAGCTTGACGATCGACTCGAAGGCGATGGCGGCCACCATCCCTTCATGGCGCTCGGTGGCGTCGATGTGCCGCGTGCCGAATAGTATCGCGAACACCGCCATCAAGATCGCGACATGGAGCGCCGTGTCCTGCCATATCGCCACGCCGACGGCCTGCGCCGGCATCACGATGTCGGGATATCCGGCGATCACCTGGAAGCTGGTCGACACGCCCTTGAGCTGCAGCGCGATGTAGGGCATCAGCACGATCACCGCAATCACCGTGACCAAGCCGCCGAGGAGATGGCTCTTACCGTAGCGCGAGGCGACGAAATCGGCGATCGAGGTTATGCGGTTCGATCGGCTGATGCGCAGGATCTTGCGAATGACGTGCCACCACAAGATGGCGACGAGCGTCGGTCCGATGTAGATCGGCAGGAAATCGATGCCGCCCGACGCGGCGCGGCCGACGCTGCCGTAGAACGTCCAGGCGGTGCAATAGACGGCGATCGACAGCGCGTAGACATAGGGACTGGCGATCACGCTGCGTCCGGCATCCGCCCGCTTGTCGCCCCAGTAGGCGACGGCGAAGAGCAGCGAAAGGTAACCGAACGCCGCGGCGACGATGATCCAGTTGGTCAGCATTGCGGGTCCGCTCAGCCGCCCCTCGGCCGCGGCGTGCCATCGGCGGCACGCGGGCCGGCGCCGTCGTCCACACTCGGCCGCTCGGGAGCGCCGTCGTCCTCCGCCCTGCCGAACCGGGCGACGAGAAGGATCAATGCCGCCCAGGCGCCGAACACGTAGACGTAGAGAATTGGGATTCCGAGCAGGCTGTCGGCGGAACGGAAGATCGCCAGCAGCGGCGGGCTGAACAACAACACGCCGAGCAGGAACAGCGCCACGTGACGGTCGCCGCGCTCCTGGCCGTTCATTGGCGTCGTACCTTCATCGTACCGCCCCGCGGCTAGAACTGCGCCTGGCGGGCGCGCAGCTCGAGCGTGATGTTCGAGGCCTTGAGCAGCGATTCGAGCGAAACGATGCCGCGCGCTTCGAGTAGATCCAACTGACGGACGAACACCGCCCCGGTGGCAAGCGCGTCGCCGAGCGCCGAATGACGCCCGGGAACCTCGATGCCCAGCCGCGCGACGATCGTGTCGAGGTCGTGTCCTTCCATGTCGGGGTGCAAGAACGCCGAGATGAGCAGCGTATCCAGCACTACGCCGTCGAAGGCGACTCCGCACTCGGCCTGGCGCAGCCGGAGGAACTTCATGTCGAACGCCGCGTTGTGGGCCACCAGGATACTATTGCCGAGGAAGGCGCGGAACTGCGGTAATACGATTTGCACCGGGGGCGCGTCGGCGACCATCTTGTCGGTGATGCCATGGAAGCGCATCGATTCGGGCGGGATCGCGCGACCAGGGTTGACCAGCCGGGCGAAGGTTTCGCCGGTGAGGATGCGGCCATTGACGATCCGCACCGCGCCGATCGAAACGATCTCGTCACCCTCGGAAGGCCTGAGCCCGGTAGTCTCGGTGTCGAAGACGACGAAGCTGAACGAGCGTAGCGGCCGCGTCAGCGTATGGCGATCGGCCGAAGCCGGGCGCAACAACGAGAAATCATAAAACTCGGGGCGCGCCGGCAGATCGAGCTGCGGCGGGGTGAACTGGAAGCGCGCCGGCGCCGGGAGCGGCAAGCGCAACAGGGCGCGACTCTCGCCAATCGCGCGGCTCCAGATCTCGCTGCCATGCCGGGCCAGCACCTCGCCCAACGTCTGTGCGGCCAGCGCGCCGGGCAGTGCTGCGCCAAGCCACCCGTCGAGCACGGCCGACGACAGGGGAGCGCCGTCCCAGCGCAGCTCGACATAGACCCGCCGGTCGCCCAGCAGCGCCTCGATGTCGAGCGTCATCGCTCCGGTCGCCGCGGCGACCTCGTGGGCCAGCCGCTCGATCGCCAACATCAGCGAGTGACTGTCGCCGCGCAGCCATAGCGGCAGTCCGACCATGACGAGCTGCGGCCCGCCGGCGTCGGCCAGCCGTCGCGACACGCAATTGAACAAGTCGGTCGAATGGACGTCGGCCATCGGCCAGTCGCCCGACGTCAGCGTGCGGTAGTCGCGATCGAGTTGTTCGACGCGCGCGCTCAAAACGTCGCTTTCGCGCCGGATCACGTCTTCGAACGAACGCCTTTGCGCGTCGTCCATATCGGAGTACGACGAAATCGTCTCGGCGGCGGCGCGCAGATTGGCGAGCGGCCCGCGAAGCTCGACGGTTGCGGCGCGCAACAGCGCGTCGCGCCGGCCGAGCTCGGCGACTTCGCGCGTCACGTCGTTCAGCGTAAGAACATAGCCCGACGGCGTGCCGTCGGCGTCGACGACCAGGCTCATGCGGCCGCGCAGCAGGGCGCGCGCATCGATCGTGGCGCAAACGACCGCCATCGCCGCGTCCTCGGTCCGCGCCTCGGCGAGCGGGCGGTTGATCAGGCGTTCGAGCGTGTGCAGGACGGGCTCGCGCGTCACGACGTTGAACAGCGAACGGCCGAGACCGAGCTCGCCCGCGACGTGCAGCAGCGACAGCGCGACCTGATTGTAGAGCAGGATCTGGTGATCCATGTTGCACACCAGCACGCCCTCGCTGAGGTCGCGCAATATCGCTTCCAGACGCTGCTTCTGTTCCTCGACGCGGTCGGTCGCGGCGGCGACCTGGCGGTCGATCTCGCGCCGCGCGGCGGCGTGGCGGCTGGCCAGCGTGTTGATCGCCGTCGCCAAGGCGGCAAGCCAGGGAAATCGCGCCGCATCGATGGTGCCGTCGCGCCCGGTCTCGGCGACAAATTTGGTCTCGGCGGCCAGCACCGTCCCCGGACGCAGGAGACGCGACCAGACCACGAGCGCCAGCACGACGAATCCGGCGGCTGCCGCCAACGCCGCAAATGCGATCACGGCGGGGGTGGCCGGGCTGCCGCGCACATGCTCGGCGAGCGCACCATCGGCGAGGATCACGAGGCCGATCAGGCCCGCGAAGACGACCGCCGCGATCGCCAACGCGGCGCCCACCCAGATCGCCCATCTTCCGAGCGGCGTCATGCGTCCGGTCGCCACGTCGCGGGGGTCGCTTACGACGCGGTTTCGGCGAGCAGGCGCTTGACGCGATCGACCAGCTCGCGGGTCGAGAACGGTTTGGTGATGTATTCGTCGGCGCCCAGCGCCAAGCCCTTCTCGCGCTCGACCTCGCGGCTCTTGGCGGTCAGCATGATGATCTTGACCCCGCGGGTGGCCGGATTGCCGCGAACCTTCTGGCACACCTCGTAGCCGTCGATTCC
>DATFES010000416.1:0-12088 GCA_035250945.1 Alphaproteobacteria bacterium
GGATGTGGCGATTCTCGACGATATACCCCAGCGGATGGTCGCCGAGTTCGCGATGATCGTAGTGCAGGAAAAGGGTGGAATCCCCATCGGAGACGCGGATGTCGTCGATCGCTTGGGCGTGCGGCGCAAGCATCGGCCACAAGCCGATTCCGCCAAGCGCCTGGGCCGAGCCCCAGGCGATCGCCGAGGCCCGCCCATCGAAGCGATCGGCTGCGGCGAGCGCCGGGACCTCGCGATCGACGACGACGACCGAAAGTCCGGCCTGCCCCAGCGCCGCCGCCAAGCTGAGGCCAACCAGACCGCCGCCGACGATGATGACGTCGACGGTTGTCGGCGCGGATTTTGCCGGAACGGTCATCTTGATCACAATGCCGCCGGCGCGGGCGGCAAGTCCAGCCGCGATGGTGCGATCGCACCGGCGCCGGCGCCTATGTGCCCACGCGACGTGCAGAATCGGCCAAAAACGCGATACTCTCCGCCGATGTGGGCCACGCGGCATGTTTCTTGAACTGACTGCCGAGCGGCGGCGATCCGACCGGCCGCGCGGGGCCGGGTCCGCGCCAAGCAGCGCCCACCTGAAAAGAGAAGGAACTATCGAATGAAAATGGTCATGGCAGTGATCAAGCCGTTCAAGCTCGACGAGGTACGCGAAGCGTTGACGTCGCTTGGCGTGCAGGGTCTGACCGTCACCGAAGTCAAGGGCTTCGGCCGTCAGAAAGGCCAAACCGAGATTTATCGCGGCGCGGAGTACGCGATCAGCTTCCTGCCCAAGGTCAAGATCGAAGTGGCCGTGCCCGATCCGCTGGCCGAGCGCGTCGTCGAGGCGATCCAGAAAGCCGCCAACACCGGAAAAATCGGCGACGGCAAGATCTTCGTGTTCGATATCGGGCACGTCGTCCGCATTAGGACCGGCGAAACCGGCGCCGAGGCATTGTAGCCGGCGAGCCCCGTGACCCGGCCGTTCCGCGGCGCGGCGGGTCGGCGGCGATCAAGCCGGTCAGCCACAGTTACACGCCCGAAAGCGACAGTTGCATAAAAACTAGGCGGTATCGTTGTTGGTGATTAATTCTTAGGCGACATTTATCGGCCTTGCTCGCCGATTCTCGATTAGACGCCGTTCAGGCCGCACGCTAGTCATTTTTTGCGGAAAATATCGTTGCACCTCAGAGCCATAGATCGGGTGGCATGAATCTTGAGTTTTAGCGCCCGAGGGCGGTGCGCTGAATGCGGTATGGCCGCAAAGCGACGTTCCGGGACCACAAATTTTCAGGAGAGACGACGATGCAAAACAGGATCACGCGGTGGCTGCCGCTGGCGGCAGCGGCGCTCGGCGCGATCATGGGGTTCCTGCCCCAGGGCGCGATGGCCGAGGAACCCAAAATCGATACCGGCGACACGGCGTGGATGATGACCTCGACCGCGTTGGTGCTGCTGATGACCGTGCCGGGCGTGGCGTTGTTCTACGCTGGCATGGTGCGCAAGAAGAACGTGCTGTCGACCATGATGCAGAGTTTCGCCATATGCTGCCTGGTGACGGTGCTGTGGATGGTCGCCGGATACAGCCTCGCCTTCGGCAATGGCGGCGCCTACGTCGGCGACTTGTCGCGCTTCCTCTTGTCGGGGATCGGTTGGGACACGCCGTTCGTGCTCGGCGACGGTCTCGAAACCGCGGCGGCGACGACGATTCCCGAGACCGTGTTCATGACGTTTCAGATGACGTTTGCGATCATTACGCCGGCGCTCATCTGCGGCGCATTCGCCGACCGTATGAAGTTCTCCGCGTTGTTGTGGTTCATCGGGCTGTGGTCGCTGCTGGTCTATTCGCCGATCGCACACTGGGTCTGGCAGCCGAACGGCTTCCTGTTCGCCTGGGGCGTCCTCGATTTCGCCGGCGGCACGGTCGTGCACATCAATGCCGGAGTGGCCGGTCTGGTCGGAGCGCTCGTGCTCGGCAAACGGCGCGGTTATGGGCACGACAGCTTCGCGCCTTACAATCTGACCCTCGCGGTGGTCGGCGCCTCGCTGCTGTGGGTCGGCTGGTTCGGCTTCAACGCCGGTTCGGCCGCCGCCGCGGGCGGGCGCGCCGGAATGGCGATGGCCGTGACGCAGATCGCCACCGCCGCCGCCGGACTCGGCTGGATGTTCGCCGAGTGGGTGCTACGCGGCAAACCTTCGGTGCTCGGCATCGTTTCGGGCGCCGTCGCCGGGCTCGTCGCGATCACGCCGGCATCGGGCTTTGTCTTCCCGGGCGGCGCGCTGATCATCGGTCTGGTCGCTGGCGTGTTGTGCTTCTGGGCCTCGACCAGCCTCAAGAAGATGCTCGGCTACGACGATTCGCTCGATGTTTTCGGCGTGCACGCGATCGGCGGCGTCGTCGGCGCGATCTTGACCGGTGTGTTCGCCGTCGGCGCGTTGACCGCCACCACGGCCGCGCCGGAGGGCGTTCCCGGACTTCTCTATGGCAACCCGGGTCAAGTGCTCACGCAGATCTACGGCGTCGCAATCACCATCGTCTACACCGGCGTCGCGAGCTTCATATTGCTCAAGATCATCGATGCGATCATCGGCTTGCGCGTCGCCGACGAGGCGGAGCGCGATGGCCTCGATCTGGCGCTTCACGGCGAGACGGTGCAATAGGTCCTCCCTCCTAACCGTCGAGCGCTTGGGGGCGGCCGATCGCCGCCCTCAATTTTCTGAAAATTCCATTAATTGATTAATCGCAAGTTTCGCGCTTTGTTCGGGCTGCGTTCGCGCGAGCGTGCGACTCGGTTATTTTGTGGCCGGACGTTCTCCACGCACTATTTATTGGGTCGACCCATCTCTTAGACTCGGACTTGAGGAGTCTGGGCGATCCTATTGTTTTTGGTTTGTACTTCATGCCAGAATCATTCGCTTGGGGGATTCCGCAGGGGCATGAATGTTCAACGCCCGCCTCGACGAGCTGAACGATTATCCGTTCCAGCGCCTGGCCGATCTTCTGGCGCCGATCAGCGCGCGTGCGAACGTGCCGCCGATCGTCATGTCGGTCGGCGACCCGCAGCATCAACCTCCGGCGTTCGCCGCCGAGGCGATCGCCCGGGCCAGTGATCGCTGGAACGACTATCCTCCGCTTGCCGGAACGCCCGAGTTCCGCGCCGCCGCCGCCGGTTGGCTCGAGCGTCGTTACAATCTCAAGGCCGAAACGATCGACCGCGATACGCAAGTGACGCCGGTCGCGGGCACGCGTGAAGGACTGTTCCAGGCGGCGCTGCTCGCGGTGAGCCACGGCGAGGGCCGCGCCGCGCGGCCGGTCGCCTTGATGCCGAACCCTTGCTATCAAATCTATTTCGGCGCGGCGGTGATGGCCGGCGCCGAGCCATGTTTCATGCCGGCGACCAAGGACACCGGTTTCATCCCAGATCTCGATGCGGTGCCTGCCGACCTGCTGGCGCGCTCAGCGATCATGTATCTCTGCAATCCGGGCAATCCGCAGGGCGCCTGCGCTCCGCTCGCCTACCTGAAGCGGGCGATCGAATTGGCGCGCGAGCACGATTTCCTCCTCGTCATCGACGAATGTTACGCCGAGATCTATTCGGGCGCTACGCCGCCAGCGGGCGGCATCGAGGCGGCGGCGGCGCTGGGCGGCCGGCTGGACAATCTGCTCTTGTTCCATTCGCTATCCAAGCGCTCGAGCGCCGCCGGCATGCGCTCGGGCTTCGCCGTCGGATCGGCGAGGACGATCGAGCGTTTCAATCGTCTACGCAGTTTCGCCTGCGCCGCGACGCCGCGTCCGGTGCTCGAGGCCGCCGCGGCGCTTTGGAACGACGACGCGCATGCCGCGCTTACTCGCGCGCGCTACCGCGCCAAGATCGACGTCGCCGAACGCGTGCTCGGCGCCCGCTTCGGGTTTTATCGCCCGCAAGGCGGTTTCTTTTTGTGGCTGGACGTCGGCGACGGCGAGCGGGCGGCGAAAACGCTGTGGGCCGAGGCGGCGATCCGAACATTGCCCGGCGCGTATCTCACCAAGCCGGACGCGCGCGGGGTCAACAGCGGAACGCCGTATATCCGTATCGCGCTGGTGCACGACCTCGACGTCATCGAGACCGGCCTGACGCGGCTGGCGCGGGTTCTTTGAGTACGGCGACGTAGAAGGGGAGAGCGTGCCTATGGCTGGTGCAACACGTCTTGCCATGCGGCCTTCGGTGATGCCGGACGGATTTGGCGGGTTTCTGAACCGGCGGCTCATCGAGGCGGCGGGAGCGCTGCTGATCTTGGGCGCGCTGGCGCTGGCGTTGGCGCTCGCCAGCTACAGCCCGAGCGACCCTTCGCTGTCGCACGCCACCGACGCGCCGGCGCGCAACCTTCTGGGACATTTCGGCGCCATGGCGGCCGACGTCTTGCTGCAGACCTTGGGGCTTGGCAGTGCGTTGCTCGTGGCCCTGTTGGCGGCCTGGGGCTGGAGGCTGGCGCGCGACCGACGTTTGCCGATGTGGTGGGTCCGGATCACCGTCATGCCGCTGGCGGTGATCCTGGCCGCGATGGCCCTATCCATCGTGCCGCCGCCGGCCGACTGGCCGCTTCCGCTATCGGCCAACCTCGGCGGAGTCGTCGGTCAGCTAATCTTGCGTGCGACGCTCGAGACCGGCGGCGGTCTCGGGCTCGGCGCCACGGCGCTCGCCGCCGCCGCGGCGTTCGTTTCGGCGACGGCGTTGGCTTTCGCGCTCGCGGTGACTTGGGGCGAATGGCGCGCCATCGCGCGCGCGCTTGGGTGGTTCGGCCGAATTCTCTCGTATGCCCTGCGCCGGGCGCTGCTATGGCGGCCGCTTCGCGGCGATCCGGCGGCCGAGCGTGCGCTCGCCAAATCGGCGCAGCGGCGCGATCGGCGCGAGCCGAGCTTGCGCGAGAGCGATCGCGACGTCGAACCGATCGACGCCACGCCGGACGCTGGCCCGCGACGTCCGGCGCCGACGGTGCTTGTCGCCTCGCGTTCGGCGGCGGGCGAAAGGAAGGCGGCGCAGGCGCGCAAGCAAACGAGTCTGAATCTGCCGCCGCGCGGCCGCGCAGCGCTGCCGCCGCTCGACCTTCTGGCCCAGCCGCGCGAGGATCAGGTGCAGCCGATCGACGAGGCGGCGTTGACTCAAAACGCGCGGCTTCTCGAATCGGTGCTCGATGACTTCGGCGTCAAGGGTCAAATCGTCAAGGTACGGCCCGGGCCGGTGGTGACGCTCTACGAGCTCGAGCCGGCGCCCGGCACCAAGACCAGCCGCGTCATCGGGCTCGCCGACGACATCGCCCGCTCGATGAGCGCCGTCTCGGTGCGCGTGGCGGTGATCCCGGGCCGCAACGTCATCGGCGTCGAGCTGCCGAACATCCGGCGCGAAACGGTGTACTTGCGCGAATTGCTGGCCACCGAGGCCAGCGAACGAAACGGCGGGCTGTTGACGCTGGTGCTGGGCAAGGACATCGGCGGCACGCCGGTGATCGCCGATCTTTCGCGCATGCCCCATCTCCTGATCGCCGGCACCACTGGCTCGGGCAAGTCGGTGGCGATCAATACCATGATCTTGTCGCTGCTTTACCGGCACGGGCCGCAGGATTGCCGTTTCATCATGATCGATCCCAAGATGCTGGAGTTGTCGGTTTACGACGGCATTCCGCACCTGCTGTCGCCGGTCGTCACCGATCCCAAGAAGGCGATCGTCGCCCTCAAGTGGACGGTGCGCGAGATGGAGAACCGCTATCGCGCCATGTCGAAGCTCGGCGTGCGCAATATCGCCGGCTACAACCAGCGACTCGCCGAGGCGCGCAAGAAAGGCGAGGTGCTGCTGCGCAAGGTGCAGACCGGGTTCGACGAGCAGGGCAAGCCGATATTCGAGGATCAGCCGCTCGATCTCGAGGCGCTGCCGTTCATCGTCGTAGTGGTCGACGAGATGGCCGATCTCATGCTTGTCGCCGGCAAGGAGATCGAGTGGGCGGTGCAACGGCTGGCGCAGATGGCGCGCGCGGCGGGCATCCACCTGATCATGGCGACGCAGCGGCCCTCGGTCGACGTCATCACTGGCACGATCAAGGCGAATTTCCCGACGCGGATCTCCTTCCAGGTGACTTCGAAGATCGACAGCCGCACCATCCTGGGCGAGCAGGGCGCCGAGCAACTCCTCGGCCAGGGCGACATGCTCTACATGGCGGGTGGCGGACGCATCGCCCGCGTCCACGGGCCGTTCGTTTCCGATCGCGAGGTCGAGGCGGTCGTCCGGTTCCTCAAGGCGCAGGGCGAGCCGGAATATCTCGACGACGTCACCGAAGACGAGGACGACGGCGCGTTGGGACTGATCGGCGCGGCTTCGGGCGGCGAGGGCGGTCCGTCGGATGCGCTTTACGACCAGGCGGTCGCGCTTGTCGCGCGCGAGCGCAAATGCTCGACCAGCTTCATTCAGCGCCACCTGCAGATCGGCTACAACCGCGCCGCGCGGATCGTCGAACGAATGGAGGCTGAGGGCGTCGTCTCGACGGCGAATCATGTCGGCAAACGCGAGGTGCTGGCGCCCAAGGGCGAGTACGCGTAGCGCGCCGCCGGCGTCGGGCAGTTCGTGTCGCGGCGCAGGCGGCGGCGCGCCGTTCGCGGGCAAATTCCGGATGCTGCACGCCGCCGTCGTCGCGGCTTGCCGCGACGACGGCGAGCATCTATACCTCGCGCGACATCATGGCCAAATCGACTTCACGTCGCTCCGTGCTGTCGGCCGGGCTTGCGCTCGGCTGCGCGGCATGGCTCGCCCCCTCCCGCCCCGTCGCTGCGCAAGGCGCGGCGCCGGCGGTCGGTCACGGCGACATGGCGCGGGTCGATGGAGCCACATATGCGACGCTGGCTTTGGCGCACGCAGCGGTGTCGCCAGGCGGCGTCATTGAAATCCTGCCCGGCACGCATGTCGGTGCGAAGGTGGCTGCGGTCATTTCGAAACCGATCACTGTTCGCGGCGTGCTCGACCGTTCGGGTATCAAGCCGACGCTCGATCTCGGCATGGCGACGGTCGAGAAGGCGATCCTGAATCCGTCGGGAACGAGCTTCGTCGTCGAGCGGTTGACCATCGTCGGTGCGACAACCGGCTCGCCCACCGGAAATGCCGCGGGCTTGAGGCCCGAGCCGCGGTGCCTGTCGATGATCAGCCGCTTCGTCGATTTCATCGGCTGCCAGAATGGCGTCTTGACGCCGACCCGGAGCCCCGGCGCCGTCTACCTGTTCGAGGACTGCGCGTTCATCGGATGCGGCAATTCGGGCTACGCCCACGGTTGCTACATCGGCCAGCCGCAGCGCGTCACGTTTCGGCGCACGACGAGCCGCGATTGCGTCGGCGGGCACGATTTCAAATCGCGCGCGCTGGAGACCTATTTCGAGGACTCGCAAGCCATTCAAAGCCGATCGGCGAGCCGCGCGCTCGATCTGTCGAACGGCGGCATTCTGAAGGCGACAGGATCCCGCTTCTTCAAGCCGGCCTCGAGCGTCATGGCCGAGCTGATCGGCCTCAAGGCCGAAACGCAGCACGGCAGCGAGCGGCCCGAAAGCTATCTGTTCGAGAACTGCGTTCTCGACAACCAGCGCCGCGACGGAACCGTGATCAACAATCGCTCGCCCGTCGCCGCGATCGTGCGCGGCTGCACGATGCCGGGCCAGAGGAGGATGGTCGGGGCGGTTACGGTCGAGCGATGACCGCTCGCGCGAGCGCGTGCAGCGCACCTCCCGCCGGCAACGCGACGGGAGAAATACCGGCGCGTCGGCCGCGTCGGAAACGGCGCTGCTTGCCGCGGTGACGGCGAGCGCCTATATCTCGTCGTCGATATGCCCGACTCGACGTCACGCCGTTCGCTGCTGTCGGCCGCGCTCGCATTTGGCTTCGGCGCATGGTTGGCGGAGCAGCGAGGCGCCGCCGCGCAGGCGGCGATGTCGGCCATCGATCGCGCCGACGTGGCGCGCGTCGAAGCCTATTTCAACGCCCTCAAAACGTTGTCGGCCCGCTTCCAGCAATTCGGCGAAGCCGGCCAGACCGCCGAGGGGCAGATCTTCCTGTCGCGGCCCGGCCGCATGCGGCTGGAATACGACCCGCCGGTGCCGCTGCTGCTCATCGCCAACAACGGGTTGCTGCTGCAATACGATAAGGATCTCAAGACGGCCGCCTACGTACCGCTCAGCTCGACGCCGGCGGCGATCATCCTGCGCGATCGCGTCGAGTTGTCGGGCGATATTACCGTCGCGCAGATCGAGCGCGGTCCGGGGGTTCTGCGGCTCACCGTGACGCAGACCGAAGACCCGCATGCCGGACGCATCACGCTTGGCTTCAGCGAACGGCCTTTCGCGCTGGTCCACTGGCGCATCGTGGACGCCGCCGGCGTCGCGACGCAGGTGGCGCTTCACGAGCTGCGTTCCGACATCCCATTGCAGCCATCGCTGTTCGTGTTCACCCCCGAGCAACCGGAGCGGCCGGCGCCATGAACTCGCCGCTGATCGGCGTCACCGCCTGCATACGCCCGATCGAGCGTCACGAGTTTCACGCCGTCGCGAAGCAGTACGTACGCGCCGTCGTCGATGCGGCCGGCGGCCTGCCGTTGGTCATACCGGCGCTCGGCGAGGCGCTCGAGGTCGGAGAAATAATCGGCCGGATCGACGGTCTACTGCTGAGCGGCAGCCCATCCAATGTCGAGCCGCGGCACTATTCGGGGCCGCCGGCTCGGGCGGGAACCAAGCAAGATCACGCACGCGACGCCACGACGCTACCGTTGATCCGGCGCGCCATCGCCGCGGGCGTGCCGGTTCTGGGCCTTTGCCGCGGTGCGCAGGAGCTCAATGTCGCGCTCGGCGGCACGCTTCACCAGCACGTTCACGAGCTGCCCGGCAAGGGCGATCACCGTGCCGTCGCCAGCGACGACAACGACGCGCGCTATGCCCCGGTCCATTCCGTGCGTCTTATGCCCGGCGGACTGTTGGCGAGACTGGCCGGAGCGGTGGAGGCCCGGGTCAACTCGCTGCACGCCCAAGCGATCGACCGCTTGGCGCCGGGTTTAGCCGTCGAGGCGACGGCGCCCGATGGCGTGATCGAGGCGGTGCGCCTGGCCGATGGTCCCGATGCGCGTCCAGCGGTTTTCGCGCTCGGCGTGCAATGGCACCCGGAATGGCACATCGCCAACGATCGGCTGTCGCGCGCGATCTTCGCCGCTTTCGGGGATGCGGCGCGCGCACGAGCAGGCGCGCGCGGGACTCATGGCGGTTTCGCCGCGTGAGTTGCGCCATGCGACGACCTTGACCGCGCAGCGGTCGTCACGTTTCGCCGAGACCGTCACGGCGCTGCGGCATCCTTCGATCGATTCCTCGCTTGCCGAGCGCGTCGCCGTGCTCGGCGGCGATGGCAATGCGCTATCGGTCTATCGTCTGCGCGCGGCGCCTGCCGATGGGCCGGCAGTGCTGTTCGGACACGCGGGCGGACTTGCCGCCGGGTGTTACATTCCGCTCCTCGAGCGTCTGACGCCCGCGGCCGAAGTCTACGCCTTCGACGCGCGCGGCCATGGCGGTTCGGCGGCGCTTGCGCAGCGCGAAGGCGAAACGGCGCTTTATTCGCCCGACAACTTCGCCCGCGACCTGGCGGCGGTGGCGCTTGCGGTCGCGACGCGCGCCGACCGGCCGATCGTCTATGTCGGCCATTCGCTGGGCGCCGTATCGGCGTTGCGGCTCGGTACGCACCATCCGGATTTGTTCGTCGCCGTGCCATGGCGACGTTTCGTGCTCTTCGAACCGCCGCTGTTTCCCACCAACGACGTCGCAACGTTTGGCGAAGCGACGAAGAAGAACCGCGAGCTTGCGCGCCGCACGCTCGCGCGACGCGCACGGTGGCGTAGTCCCGGGGCATTCGCCGACTTTCTCTCCGCGCGCCGACCGTACGCGGCGTTCGATCGCGGTTGGCTCGATCAGCATGCGCGTTCGACCTTGCAGCCGACCGCCGAAGGCGACTGGACGCTTGCCTGCGCACCCGAAGTCGAGGCGGCGATCTATTCCAGTTTCGGCGAACCATCGACCTTCGCGGCGTTGGCGCGCTTCGCCCTGGCGGACGTCGTGCACATGGTGGCGGGCGATCCCGATATCGGGCCGGAGCGCGACTGGGTCACCGCCGTGGCGCCCGAAGCGGCGCGGCGACTCGGCGCCGCCCGGTTTTCGATTCTCGCCGGCCGCGGGCATTTCATGATCCAGGAGGCGCCCGACGACACCCTGGGGCTGATTCGAGAATCGTTCTAAGGTATTGATAAAAGTTATGATTTAAAATCGGCCCCGGCCTCAAGCTTTAGTGTCTTGTCGAACAATAGTTTAAGCCCATATTTACCATTAGAAGCGGCCGGCCTCCCCCGGCTGGCCGTTCGGGGGCGGCTCCCCTGACGCCCCCGGGCTCCCAGCGAGGAGCTTCGAGCGCCCGGTCACCCCCCGGCCGGGCGCTTTCCATTTCTCCTCGATCCCGGACCTCGCCGGCTTTCGCCCCGCAATGTCTGCGCCTTGGGTTCTGCGCCCGACGCCGCCATCTTGAATTCTTGACCCAGGCATGAAACGCACGGCAGAAAGGCGGGCCCAAAATCGCTTCGCCGCTACCTCCCCGTGCTCATGCCGAAACGCAACGATACCGCGCTCAAGGTACCCTACCTTGCCCAACGCGTGCCGCCGCGCGCCGAGGGTTCGACGCTTCGCATCGCCACCTGGAACATCAACTCGGTGCGCCTGCGTATCGCCTTGGTGGCCAAGCTTGCCCGGCTCGCCAAGCCCGATGTGATTTGCCTGCAGGAAACCAAGACCCCCGACGAGCATTTTCCGCGCGCGGCGATCGCCAAGCTCGGGTATCTCCACCAATTCTTTCACGGCATGAAGGGCTACAACGGCGTCGCCATTCTGTCGCGCCAGCCGCTTGGCCGGCCGCGGCGTCAATCTTGGTGCGACAAGGACGATTCCCGTCACGTCGCCGTCGAGTTGCCGGGCGGGGTCGAGCTGCACAACGTCTATGTCCCCGCCGGCGGCGACATCCCCGATCCGAGGACCAACCCGAAATTCGCTCACAAGCTTCGGTTCCTCCGCGAGCAGGGCGCGTGGTGGGCCAAGCAGCCGCAAACCGGGGCGCGCAAGATCCTGGTCGGCGATCTTAACGTTGCGCCGCTCGAAAACGACGTGTGGTCGCACAAGCAGTTGCTCGGCGTCGTCAGCCACACGCCGGTCGAAGTCGAATTACTCGGCAAGCTTTTGGCGGCGCATCGATGGGTCGATGCCGCACGATGCGTGGCGCCGCCGCAGGCCAAGCTGTACACTTGGTGGAGCTATCGCAACCGCGACTGGAAGCTGTCCGACCGCGGCCGGCGGCTCGATCACATCTGGCTTACCCCGGCGCTGGCGCCGATGCTGCGGGCGATCTATGTCTGGCGCGGGGCCCGCGATTGGCCGAACCCGTCCGACCACGTGCCGGTGATCGCCGATCTGGCGCTTTAGGAGGCGATTTGCGCCGGCGTCGCCGTTCCGCGTTCAATAGAACACGGAAGGGAAATACGCCCCGTTCGGTTCGCGATACGTGCCGATCGTCATCAGGGTCATCGGTTTGACGATCCGCAGTCCTTCGCTCAAACACCAGCGGAACAGACTCGTCCGCCGCACCGGCATCAAGAGCGACAGCGGCTCCGAACTCGCCGCCGCGGCGCCCAAGAACAGCGCGCGCATGTCTTCCTCGGTTTCGGCGACGCCATGGTTGGCGAGCCAAAACGTCGCCGCCGAAAGATATCCGGTGATCCGCCCGTTTCGTTCGACGACGAACGGCCGGAAGACTTTCAGCGCATCGCGAAGTTCGGCGATCCGCTCGAATCCATGGACACGGACAGCGAGCGTGGCGCACACGCCGAGGTCATCGATCGATAAGGGCCGAACCGTGAATCCCGCCATTGGCTTGCTTATCGGCGTTCCGAGCAAGAGGCTCAAGGGCTCTCGCGCCGCGAAACCAAGCGACGAATAGAGCGCGAACGAGCGGGTATTGAACGCATCCTGCACCAGCCGCACCCCATCGGCGCTCTTGCCCCGTTCCAAAACGGCGGCCATCAACGCGCG
>DATFES010000424.1:0-3197 GCA_035250945.1 Alphaproteobacteria bacterium
CCGGCCGACGCGGCGTCGGCGGCGCGCGAAAGCGGGCTGCCGCCGAGCAGGCCGAACGCGGCGCTGGCGGCGAGCCCGCGCAGTGTCTCGCGCCGCGACAGGCGCTCGGCGATCAACACGCCGAGCGGCGTGTTAGCCGACGGATTGACGACGCTATCGCCATCCTCGTCGTCGTAGGCATTGGTCGATGCGCCGTCGGGCGACGGCGTGCGATTGTCCTGCATGCGATTCCCCCTCGTTTCGCGGCCGGCACGCCGCGTTACAGTTTTATTACGACGGGGAGTCTAATCTCGAATCCAGTGCCGCGCCATAGCCTGCAGCCCCGGCGGCTTTAATTGACCAGCTCGTCGAGCGCGTAGCCGGCCGAGCGCACGGTGCGGATGATGTCCTGATCGGCCGGGCCGTTCAGCGCCTTGCGCAGCCGGCGGATATGCACGTCGACGGTGCGCGGCTCGACATAAATATCGCGGCCCCATACCGCATCGAGAAGTTGCTCGCGGCTGTAGACGCGGCCCGGACGTTCCATGAGATAGCGCAAGAGGCGGAACTCGGTGGGGCCCAGATGCACCGGCCGGCCGTCGCGCAGCACGCGATGCGATGCGAGGTCCATGACCACGCCGGCATAGGTCAAAAGGTCGTCGCCGCCAGCCGGCCGTGCCCGCCGCATCACGGCGCGAACCCGCGCCACAAGCTCGCTCGGGCTGAACGGTTTGCTGATGTAGTCGTCGGCGCCGCCCTCGAGCCCCCGCACCCGGTCCGCCTCCTCGCCGCGCGCGGTCAACATGATGACCGGCAGTTCGCGCGTCTCGGGTTTGCGGCGGAGCTGACGGCACACCTCCAGTCCTGACACCAGCGGCAGCATCCAGTCGAGGATGACGAGATCGGGGGGATTTTCGGCGATGACCGACAGCGCTTCCTCGCCGTCCCCGGCGCTCGCCACGCCGAAGCCTTCTTTCTCGAGGTTGTAGCGCAACAGCTCGACAAGCGCCGCTTCGTCCTCGACGATCAGGATCTGCGTCTTCATCGTCCCTCCTTGGCCTCGGAACCCGGCTGGACGACGGCGAAGCTCGAGGAGTCGTGTTTGGGCCGCGCGGCGCGCAGCGGCGTGCCGACGACCAGGAAGTGGATAGTTTCGGCGATGTTGGTCGCGTGGTCGCCCATCCGCTCGATGTTCTTGGCGATGAACAGCACATGGGTCGCCGGCGTGATGTTGCGCGGATCCTCCATCATGTAAGTGAGCAGTTCGCGAAACAGGCTCGAATGCATCTCGTCGAGCTCCTCATCGCGATTCCAAACGCCGATCGCCTTCTGGACGTCGCGGTTGACGAAAGCGTCGAGCACGTCCTTGATCATCTCCTGGACGACGCGGCCCATGCGCGGTATGGCGCCGACCGGCCGCACCGGCGCCACCTGGTTGAGCGCGATCGACCGTTTGGCGACGTTGGCGGCGTAATCGGCGATGCGCTCGAGGTCGGCGGCGACGCGCAATGCCGAGACGATGTTGCGTAGATCGCCCGCCATCGGCTGGCGCAGCGCCAGGAGCCGCACCGCCATGTCGTCGATCTCGCGCTCGAGTTGGTCGACCTTCGCGTCGTTGCGGACGATTTCGGCCGCCAGTTCGCTGTCGCGCCGGCTCATCGCCTGAATAGCGCTGGCGATTTGCTGCTCGGCGAGCCCGCCCATGCGGGCGATCGCGCCGTTGAGGCGCTTCAGCTCCTCGTCGTACGACTTCACGGTATGTTCGGCGCCCATTTGTCCCGCTCCTGCCGCGCGCGGCCCATCCGCCTCAGCCGAATCGCCCGGTCACGTAATCTTGCGTCCGCTCGAGACGCGGATTGGTGAAGATCGCGTCGGTATCGCCGTACTCGATGAGTTTGCCGAGATACATGAACGCCGTGTTGTCGGAAACCCGCGCGGCTTGCTGCATGTTGTGGGTGACGACGACGATCGTGTAGCGGCCCTTGAGGCCGTCGATCAGCTCCTCGATTTTCGAAGTGGCGATGGGATCGAGCGCCGAGCACGGCTCGTCCATCAGCAGCACCTCGGGGTCGGCGGCGATGGCGCGCGCGATGCACAGGCGTTGCTGCTGTCCGCCCGACAGGCCAAGCGCATTTTCGCTCAGGCGGTCCTTGACTTCGTCCCATAGCGCGGCGCCCCTGAGCGCGCGCTCGCACGCTTCCTCGAGGCTGGCGCGATCGCGCACGCCGTCGACTCGCAACGGGTAGACGACGTTGTCATGGATCGACATCGGAAACGGATTGGGCTTCTGGAACACCATGCCCATCCGTTTGCGCAGCGCGATGACATCGACGCCGCGGCCATAGATGTCCTGCCCGTCGAGCGTCATGCGGCCGGAAATGCGCACGCCATCGATGAGATCGTTCATCCGGTTCATGCAGCGGAGCAGCGTCGATTTTCCGCAGCCCGACGGACCGATCAACGCGGTGACCAGCCCCTTCTGGACGTCCATTGTGTTGTCGAACAGCGCCTGCTTGGCGCCGTACCACAAGCTGAACTCGGAGATACGGAAGTTCGCGCCCTCGGGCCCATTGCGGAGGTGATAGACGGTCGCTTCAGAGGGATGGAGTTTCAACGCGGTCGCCATGGCGTGCTCCGGCTAGAATTGGCTGCCGACGAATTTCCGCTTGAGGCGGTTTCGAATGACGATCGCCGAGGCGTTCATCACGGCGATGAGCGCGATTAACAGCAACGTGGTCACGAAGACCATCGGCTTTCCGGCCTCGGAATTGCGCGACTGGAATCCAACGTCGAAGATGTGGAAGCCCAGATGCATGAAGCTGCGCTCGAGATGCAGATAGGGGAAAAACCCGTCGATCGGCAACTCGGGCGCCAACTTCACCACGCCGACCAGCATCAACGGCGCCACCTCGCCGGCGCCCCGCGCCATGGCGAGAATCAGTCCGGTCATGATGCCGGGCATGGCGCGCGGCAACACGATGCGGCGGATCGTCTGCCACTTCGATGCGCCGCAGGCGAGCGAGCCCTCGCGCATCGAGCGTGGAACCGCGGACAACGCTTCCTCGGTCGCGACGATGACCACCGGCACGGTCAAGATGGCCAGCGTCAACGATGCCCATAAGAGGCCCCCGGTGCCGAAGGTCGGGTTGGGCAGTCGCTCGGGATGGAAAAGCTCGTCGATGGTGCCGCCGACGATATAGGCGAAGAAGCCCAGGCCG
>DATFES010000433.1:0-7436 GCA_035250945.1 Alphaproteobacteria bacterium
GTTGAGCGACAAGCTGCGCGAAATGATCGAGAGCGGCCGACGCCATCTCGCCTACGATTACCAGCGCGCGATCAACGTCGTTGCAGCGTTGAACGCCGCGCTGGACGAGGTGTTCATGCATTATGACGCCATCGTCACGCCGGCAGCGCCGGGCGTCGCCCCGCTTGGCCTGGCGGCGACGGGCAGTCCGATCTTCTGCTCGACCTGGACCTTATGCGGCGTGCCAAGCGTCTCGCTGCCGATGCTGGCGAACGTCGCCGGGCTGCCGATCGGCGTGCAGCTTGTCGGCGCCCGTGGCAATGACGCAAGGCTGTTGCGCACCGCGCGCTGGCTCGTCAATCTCGATTTGGCCTAGGATGAACGCGCCGAAGCCGCGCGACCGCGGAGGGACGAAATGCTTGGATTGAATATGATCACTGGAACGATTGCCATCTGCATATTTGTCGCGTTCGTCGGCACGATGGTGCTTTGGCTAAAATCGGTACCGCTCACCATCATCGTCCTCGGCGTGACCGCCTTGGCGGCCTACGACCTGTTCATCAGCCTCAAGGAAATGAACGGCTCATCGAGCGGCTAGTCCCGCCCCGCCGAGCCGCCTCTCAGGTTGCTCCCGCCGCCCGCCCGCGGCCGGCGGCGGGCGCCGCTACGTCGTCGGGAGGCGCGCCCGATTCGCCGCTGCCCACCAACGCCGGTGCGACGCGGTCGGGCGCACGCCACTCCAAGCGATCGAACGCCGAGCAGCGGCCGCACTTGGCCTGCCAGCGGGCATGCGCCGCCCCGCAGCCATCGCATACCCACGCCGGATCCGGCGGCGCCTCGGCGGCACGGGCGAGCCAGCGCCGGCCGGCGAGCGGATCATCGTTTTCGTCTTCCTCCAGGCGTGCCATGAGCCGGCACAGATTGGCCGACGGCTGGTCTCCGCACGCCTTGATCGCGGCGTTCAAATGCCGCCGCGCCTCGCCCCACAGCTTGGCTTCGAGACACGCCGCCGCCAGCGCCTCGAGGCTTTCGCGGTGCAGCGGCGCCAGGCGCACCAGGCGTTCCACCTGTTTCACCCATTGCAGCGGCTCGGCCACCGGCCGCGCTTGGCGAAAGGCGGCGAGCAGTTCCGGATGCGGATGGCGCGCCCACTGATCCTCGACCAAGCTGGCGGCGGCGCGGCCCTTTCCCGCGGCGACATATGTCTCGGCCAGCCATGCGACCGCGGCAGGATGCCCCAGACCGGCGCGATGGGCCTGCTCGGCGAGCCGAACCGCGGCGCGCATGTCGCCTTTGACCCGCGCCGCGCGCGATTGCTCGATCAACAACGCAGCCTCGTGCCGGCGCGCCGCCGCCTGCGGCAACGCGTGAACGCGGGCGGCCTGCCGCAATGTCGATACGCCTCCTTGCCAATCGTCCGATTGCGTTTCAAGCTCGAACAGCGTCGTCAGCACCCACGGGGTGCGCGGCCGAAGCTGGCGCGCCCGTCGCGCCAGTTCGAGCGCCCGCGTGCGATCGCCGGTCTTCATCGCCTGCACCAATAATCCGCGCACGCCGAGGAACTCGGTTTCCGGCCGCTTCAGCATTTCGCGAAATTGGCCCGTCGCTTGGTCTTCGTCGCCGGCCAGTTGGGCCGCCTGGGCGGACAGCAACATGGTGAGCGGCGGCTCGTTGAGCAGAACGTCGGCGCGTCTGGCATGGCGCCGCGCTTCGCGCGGGTCGCCGGCGGCGACGGCGACAAGGCCTTGGGTTAGCGCCACATAGCCGCGCCGGCGCTGGCGCTCGCGCCGCCAACGGCCGAAATCGCGCGGCACGCGGATGACGGCGCCCCACAGGCGAAACGTCCACGCGGCGACGAGCGCGACGAGGACGATGGCGGCGAGCATGACGCCGAGCGAGGTGTCGACCCGCCAGCCCTGCCAGACGATCGACACCGCGCCCGGCCGGTCGGCGATCCAGGCGACGGCGATCATCAGCGCCGCGAGCAGCACGAACAGGAGCGTGCCGCGGATCACGGTGCTCAACCTCCTCGGGCGAGCGCGTGGGCGGCGAGCCGCGCCAGCGCATCTTCGAGCGCCAGCCGCGCTCGCGCTTCGGCGAGCCACGATGCGGCAAGATCGCGCGTTCTAGCGTCGCCTTCGAGCGCGGCCACCGCGCCGGCCAGATCGTCGGCGCCAAGCCGCGCTTCGGCGCGCGCGACGCGCGCGAGGACGCCGTCGCCCTCGACCTCTCCCACCGGGCGAATCGCGATCAGGCCGGATAGCCGCGCGAGACCGCGTTCCCACCATGATTCGCCGCTCGCCGGCTGGACATTACGTGTCGCCTCGAGGGCGACCGCCTCGAAACGCAGGCGCAACGTCGCGCGCGTCGCCACGCCCTTGGCGGCCATCGGCTCGAGCGTCGCCATCGCAGCGATCACCCCAGGCTCGTCGCCAGCCAGGCCACGAAGCGTGCTGAGTTCCGGCGCGAAGGCGGCGCCGCGACCGGCCGTCTCGCGAAGCTGGCCGACGGCAAGAATGACCGACTCGCCGCGACGGACAGCGAGCCGCTCGTTCAGCGTCGTCGACAGAGTCGCGACGCTTTCCTGCAGCCGAGCGAGTTCGCTCGACAGCCGCCGGTTCTCGGCGGTGAGCGAAGCGATCTGCATCGCCTCGCTCGCCGATCGATTGCCCAACGTGGCCTCGAGCTTGTCGACGCGGTCGCGTAAGCCGGGATCGATCTGGCTCAGTGCGGCCGTCGACGCCGGGGGCGGGGCAGGCTTGTTCTCAAGCGTTGCGAGTCGGTCGCTCACTGCGGCCAGCTTCGCCGCCATGTCGACCGAGGCACCGGCTGCGGCGTTGGCGGCAGCGAGGCGTTTTTCAAGCTCGGCGAGGCGCTGCGTCAAGGGCCCCAGGTCGGGCGGCTGCGGGGGAAACGGCGGATTGAACTCGCGCCAAGCCATCCAGGCGACCGCGAATACGGCGACGCCGATCGCGATCGCCGTCAGCGGCGATCGCTGACGTGTCGCGTCGGCGGCCGAACTATTGGACGCACTTGTGCGCCGCTCGCCTGGCGGCGGCGCAGCGGGCATGGAATCACCCGGCGTCGAATCTTTTGGCGTCGCGTCGGTCATGCCGTCCCCCACCGAGCCTGCTGCATGATCGGCCAGCGCGTCGAGCAGCGCCGCTTCGTCCGGTCGCGCGGCAGCCAGCCGGGCCGACCATATCGAATCCCCGAGGGCCGCTACGACCGCCGGGCTGAGGCCGATGGCGACGACGCGGGCGAGCGCATTCTCGACCCCACCCTCGCGGGCGAGCCTAACAAACGCCGCCGCCGTACGGGGAGAGAAAAAAAGCGCCGCATCGATTTTCCCGGCGCGGAGCGCGGCAAGACATTCCTCGCTGAGGGCCGCGCGCGGTTCGGCGCGATAGAGCACCGCGCGGCTAGCGTCGAATCCCGAAGCGGCGAGCGCAGCGGCGAGATCGCCGGCGACCTCACTACCGGCGACATGCAGTACATGACCGCCATCGGGTTTGAGCCGCGCGGCGACCAGCCGCGCCAGATCGGCGACATCGCCGTCCGCGCTATCGACGGAAGCGAATCCGAGTTCGCGTGCCGTCGCCGCGGTTGCGGCGCCAACGGCGAATACCGGGAGGTCGCGCCGTTCGCTGGCGCGGATAAATGCCCGCACGCCGTTGGCGCTGGTGAACAGCAGCGCTTGCGCGCCGTCGAGCGGCAGTTCGGGCGATGGCGCGAGAATGATATCGAACACCGGAGCAAGGACCGCATCGTGACCGAGCGACGCCAGTTTCGCCGCCAGCGCCTCGGCATCGGCACGCGGTCGTGTGACCAGAGCCCGCATGCGCGCCGCTCCTCTCAGGCTACGGAAAAGAAGTTCGGCCCCGCCTCGCGCGCCAGCTCTTCGCCGGCGTCATGGCCCATGGCCTCGGCATCGACCTCCGCGCCCTCGCGCGCGGTGCGCAGCGTCTTGCCGCCGTCCGGTCGCGCGACCAGCGCATCGAGCCTGAGACGCCCGAACGTGCGCGTGACGGCGAGCGCGGCGATCGGCGTGCGGCAGGACCCGTCGAGACGCTCAAGAACGGCGCGTTCCGCCGCGACGGCGAATCCGGTCGCGCGATGGTGAATCGCGGCGACGAGTTCGGCGATCCGCTTGTCCTTGGCACGGGTTTGGACGCCGATCGCGCCCTGGCCGACGGCGGGAAGCATTTCATCGGTCTCGATGACGATGCCCCGTGTCGCTTCGACGAGACCGAGCCGCCGCAGCCCGGCCAGCGCCAAGAGCGTGGCGTCGGCCTTGCCTTGGTCAAGTCGACGCAGCCGAGTGTCGACGTTGCCGCGCAGGTTGACGATTTTGAGATCGGGCCGCCGCGCCAGTGCCTGCGCGGCGCGGCGCAGCGACGAGGTGCCGAGGGTAGCGCCGTGCGGCAGGTCGGCGAACCGGCGCACCGCGCGCGCCAGTCCGCCGCGCACGATCAAGACGTCGCGCGGATCTTCGCGCGCCAAGACGCATGGAATAACCAGGCCGGCCGGCAACACTGTCGGCACGTCCTTCATCGAATGCACGGCGATGTCGATCGTGCCGGCGATGAGCGCCTCGTCGATTTCCTTGGTGAACAGTCCCTTGCCGCCGGCATCGGCCAGCGCGCGATCCTGGATGCGATCGCCGCTGGTGCGAATGGTGACGATTTCGACCGCCCCCGGAGCGGACAATTCGGGCCGCGCGGCGACCAGTTTCGATCTGACTTGCTCGGCCTGCGCCAGCGCCAGCGGCGAGCCGCGGGTACCGATCTTGACCTTTGCCGCTTTGGCCATGGGCTTCCTTGAGCCGGGAATCGCGCCGTTACCTCTTTCCTAACAGGTCGCTGTGGCCGGGGGCCAGAGCGGTCTGGGACGGGACTTAGCGGTGAAATCTAAGCCATTGCAATTATTGATGGGCTGTCGGATACGGCAAGCCTTCGCTGGCGTTGTCGGGGCAGACGCGCTACAGCCAACGCCATGATCGTTCTGGGGATCGAGACGAGTTGCGACGAGACGGCGGCGGCGCTGGTCGACGACCGGCGTGTCATCCTCGCCGATCTCGTGCTGTCGCAGTTGGCGTTGCATACGCCCTTTGGCGGCATCGTGCCGGAGATCGCGGCGCGTGCGCATCTCGATCATCTCGACGGCCTGATCGCGCGCGCGCTGACCGAGGCGGATCTCGATCTCGCGAAGATCGACGCCGTCGCCGCCACCGGCGGACCGGGACTGATCGGCGGAGTGATCGTCGGTGCGATGATGGGCAAGGCGATCGCGCTCGGCAGCGGCAAGCCGTTCGTCGCGGTCAATCACCTGGAAGGGCACGCCCTGTCGGCGCGACTGTCCGACGACGTGGCGTTCCCCTATCTGCTGCTGCTGGTGTCGGGCGGTCATTGTCAGCTGCTGATTGTCGAGGACGTCGGACGCTACACGCTTCTCGGCACGACGATCGACGACGCGGTCGGCGAGGCCTTCGACAAGACGGCGAAGCTGATCGGCCTCGGCTATCCCGGCGGTCCGGCGATCGAGCGCGCGGCGCAGGGCGGCGACCCATCGCGCTTCGCGTTTCCCCGGCCGCTCAAGGGCCGCCCTGGGTGCGATTTTTCCTTCGCCGGCCTGAAGACCGCGGTTCGCGTCGCCGTCGAGGCGCTCGGAGCGCGTTTATCGACCGCCGACGCCGCGGATATTTCCGCGTCGTTCCAAGCCGCCGTCGCCGATACGTTGAGCGACCGTACCGTCCGCGCCATCGCCGCGTTCAAGGCGCGCCACCGCGACGCCACGACGTTGGTCGTCGCCGGCGGGGTGGCCGCCAACGGTGCGCTGCGCGCACGCCTTGGCACGGTTGCCGCCACGCATGGATTGGCGCTCGTGGCGCCGCCGCAACGTCTCTGCACTGACAATGCGGCGATGATCGCCTGGGCGGGCTTGGAGCGCTTTCGCCGCGGCCTCTGCGACGGGCTCGATTTCTCGCCGCGGCCGCGTTGGCCGCTCGATCCCGATGCGCTGCGGTCGCGGCGCGCGTGAGCGGCTTGCGCTGGGCAGTCGGCGAATCGAGAATGCCGGCGCGACAAGGATGGCGAATGTGAATGCGAGCCAACCGCCGGCGCCCGGCGAAATCGAACTGCGGCGCTATTTCCCGACCCCGGTCGCGAGCAGGGAACTGCCCGAGGCGGTGGTTTTGAACCGCGCGCTGGCGCCGCTCATCCTGGCGCGCGCCGCGCAAACGCCCGGTACGCAGCACAGCAATCTCGGCGGCTGGCAGTCGGGTTGGGATTTCGCCGATTGGGGCGGCTCCGAGGGCAAGCGCGTGCTCGACGCGGCCAAGGCGCTCGCCGACACGTTCACTTGCGATCGCGACGGACGGCCGGTGTCCATAGCCTGGCGCCTCAACTCCTGGGCGAATGTCAACCGCTCGGGCCATGGCAACGAGTTCCACACCCATCCCGGAAGTTTCTGGTCGGGGACGTATTACGTCGACGACGGCGGCGTCGGCGCCGATCCGGCGCTTGGCGGCGAGTTCGAGATTCAGGACCCGCGCGGCGTCGCGCCGGCGATGTACGCGCCGCTGCTGTGCTTCAATTTGCCTGGCGGTCATTCGGCGGGCGCCAGCGAATTGATTCGCCCGCGCACGGGACTGATGATCATCTTCCCGGCCTGGCTGTCGCACGCGGTGCGCCCTTATCGCGGCGATCGAGCGCGGATCTCGATCGCTTTCAATCTGAGTATCTGAGCCGCACGTGCCGCCGGCCGCCCAGCAGCCGATCGAGCGCATTGCGGTCATTGGCGCAGGGGCGTGGGGAACCGCCTTGGCGACTGTGGCGCGGCGCGCCGGGCGTATGGTCGATTTATGGGCCCGCGAGCCCGACATCGCGGCAACGATTGCCGCCAAGCGGGAGAACGTCGTCTATTTACCCGGGATCGCCATCGATGCGGCGATTTCGGTGACCAACGATTTGGTCCGCGCCGTCGGCGACGCCGAGGCGATCCTGCTCGTAGTACCGGCGCAGCATCTGCGCGCCGTCGTCCGGGAAATCGCGGCAGTTTCGTCGAGTCAGGCGCCGATCGTGATCTGCGCCAAGGGCATCGAGCGCGGGACGCTCAAGCTGATGAGCGAAGTCGTGGCCGAGTGCTTACCCGATGCGAGATTGGCGGCGCTCTCCGGCCCCACCTTCGCCGCCGAAGTAGCGCGCGGACTGCCGACCGCGGTGACGCTGGCGAGCGACGACGCGGAACTCGGCCAGCGCCTTGCAGCGGCGATCGGCACGGCGACGTTTCGCCCCTATCTCGGCGACGATCTGATCGGCGCGCAGATCGGCGGCGCGGTCAAGAACGTCATCGCCATCGCTTGCGGCATCGTCGAGGGCCGCGGCCTGGGGGAGAATGCGGGCGCGGCGCTTTTCAACTCGTGAATGAACGCGAGTAGATGCTCACGCAGCCCTGTT
>DATFES010000450.1:0-2888 GCA_035250945.1 Alphaproteobacteria bacterium
GACTCGCCCGTGGCGGGCAATCCCAACGGCGACGTGACGCTGGTCGAGTTCTTCGATTATCGCTGCCCTTACTGCAAACAGGTGGCGCCGGCGATCTTCCAGCTCATCAAGAACGACAAGAAGCTGCGGTTAGTGCTCAAGGAGTTTCCAATCCTTGGCCCGGAATCGGTGGCCGCGGCGCGCGCCGCGCTGGCCGCCCGAATGCAGGGCAAATATCTCGAAATGCACAATGCGTTGATGCAGATGCGCGGCAATTTCAGCCTCGAAGCGATCTTGAAGGCGGCCGAGGAAGCCGGCCTTGATGGGGCCAAACTCAGGCTCGATATGGAGAGCGACGGCGTGAAAAGGCAGATCGAGAAGACCTACGAGCTTGGCCGCGCGCTCAGCATCAACGGCACGCCGGCCTTCGTCATCGGCGACCGAATAATCCCTGGCGCGGTCGATATCGAGACCCTGAAGACGTTGATCCGCCAGGCGCGGCAAGGCTAGGCTCACTCGGCGTCGGGCTGGTTTTCCGGCCGCGCGCGTTCGAATGCCGACAGCGTCATGCAGGTCGTGAAGATCCGCATCACCGTCGGATAAGGTTCGAGCGGGCTATCGAGCCGCTTGGCGTTGAAGATCTGCGGCACGAGACAGAGGTCGGCGAGCCCCGGCTGATCGCCATGGCAGAACCGGCCGGCGCCGGGATGCCGCAACATTTCCTCCAGCGCGGCAAGTCCGACCGCGATCCAGTGGCGATACCAGTCGTCGTGCTGCGCTGCCGTCACGTTCAGCACGTTCTTGAGATATTGCAGTACGCGCAGGTTGTTGAGCGGGTGGATGTCGCATGCGACGGCAAGCGCCAGTGCGCGCACGCGCGCCCGCTCGGCCGGGGTCTTGGGCAGCAACGGCGGCAGCGGATGGGTTTCCTCGAGATACTCGATGATGGCGAGCGATTGGGTGAGCACGACGGCTCCGTCTTCGAGCGTCGGCACCAAACCCTGCGGATTGAGCTGCCGATAGTCGGCCGCGTTCTGCTCGCCTTTGCGCAGATGCCGGAACGCCGACGCGTATTCGAGCCCTTTGAGGTTGAGCGCGATGCGCACCCGAAACGCCGCCGACGATCGGAAATAACCATGTAATTTCATGGGGTTTTCGCCCGATCTTGAGAACTTCACGCGCCACCTTAGCAGCGCGCCGTACGGCTCGCCACCGGGGCCGGAAATAAGGGTCGATTCTGCCGCGTTCTAAACTATTGTCGCTCCCATACAGGACCTTGCCCGGCGATGCTAGATCGCCCACTTCCCGCACCTGCCGCCATGCCGCGCCGCCCTATCTTGCTCTCCTTGCTGCTTGTCGCGCTTGTCGCGATGGCGAATTTCGCGCTGTGGATGGCCGCCAACCCGCCCCATCACGCGCCGGACTGGCGCGGCGTCATCGAGGGCGCGGCCTATAGCCCCTTCCCGCTCGATGGCGACCCCAACACGCGCCACGCCACGGTCGAGGAGATGCGCAAGGACGTCGAGTTCTTGTCCCAGCATATGCGCTCGCTGCGGACTTACAGCGTGCTGGACGGCCTCGACCGGATTCCGGCGCTGGCCGCAGAGACGCGGCTCACCGTCACGCTTGGCGCGTGGATCGACAAGCGGCGCGAGCGCAACCGCCTCGAGATCGAACGCCTGGTGCAGACGACGCGCGACAATCGCAATGTGGTGCGCGTCCTGGTCGGCAACGAGGCGGTGCTACGCAACGATCTGACGCCCGCCGAGATCATTCCTTACATCCGCGAGGTCCGCGCCCGTGTACGCGTGCCGGTATCCACCGCCGAAACTTGGGGGACGTGGATCGAGCATCCCGAACTCGCCGATGAAGTCGATTTTCTCGCCGTGCACGTCCTGCCCTATTGGGAGGATGGCGCGACGACCGAAAACGCCGTCGAGCACGCGGTGGCGAAGCTGCGCCTGGTGCGCCAGGCGTTTCCCGGCAAGCCGATCGTCGTCACCGAAATCGGTTGGCCGTCGGCCGGACGCAAGCGCTTCGATTCCGCGCCAAGCTTGGTGCGCCAGGCGCAGTTCGTCCGCGCGTTCCTGAATTTCGCCGAGCAGGAAAACATCGAGTACTACGTGATGGAGGCGATCGATCAGCCGTGGAAGACGTCGATCGAAGGTAGCGTCGGTCCATACTGGGGGATCTTCGACGCATCGCGGCAGGCGAAGTTCCCGATGAGCGGGCCGGTCCACGAGGTGCCGGATTGGCCGGCGCTGGCCGGCGTGTCGATCGTTCTGGCGCTGCTGCCGATGCTGTGGTTCGCGACCCGCTTCCGGCAAATGCGCTGGCCGGCGCGGCTGTTCTTTCTTTCGGTGTTGCAGGCGGCGGCGACCGGCGCCGTTTACATCTACATCGTGTCGCGGAACCAGTACTTGACGCCGCTTACCTGGATTCCGTGGAGTTTTCTCGTCGCAAGCCTCGTCGTGCTGACGGTCGTCTTCGTGATCGAGGCGTTCGAGACCGCCGACGTCTTCGGCACGAGGCTCCGCCGCCGCTTCGCTCCGGCTCCGGGTCAAGGACCGCGCGAATGGCCCAAGGTGTCGCTCCACGTGCCGATCCACAACGAGCCGCCGGAGATGGTCAAGACCACGCTCGACTCGCTCGCCCGGCTCGACTATCCCAACTTCGAGGTCATCGTCGTCGATAACAACACCAAGAGCGAGGACATCTGGCGTCCCGTCGAGGAGCATTGTCGGCTGCTCGATGAAATGACGCCCGGGCGCTTTCATTTCCACCATGTCGACCCGCTCCCCGGATTCAAGGCCGGCGCGCTCAACTACGCATTGACGAAGACCGCCCGCGACGCCGCGATCATTGGCGTGGTCGACGCCGACTACGTCGTCGATCCCGGCTGGCTCAAG
>DATFES010000454.1:0-2559 GCA_035250945.1 Alphaproteobacteria bacterium
CCGCCGAAACCGCCGAGGATGACCGAGATGAAGCTCCGGTTCATGCCCTTGCACATGATGTAGGACAGGATCGCACCGCTGGAGCCCACCAGCGCGCCGGTGATGATCAGCGCCAAATTGCCGAGCGTGAAGCCGAGCGCGGCGGCCGCCCAGCCGGAATAGGAGTTGAGCATCGACACCACGACCGGCATGTCGGCGCCGCCGATCGGCACGATGATCAGCACGCCGAGCGCCAGCGACAGAAGGACGATCGCCCAGAAGTCGAAGTGGCTTTCGGTCAGCGCCAGGCCGACGATGAAGAAGACGATCAGCGCTGCCAGCCCCAGATTGATCAGATGCCGGTAGGGCAAGAGGATCGGCTTGCCGGACATCCGGCCGTCGAGCTTCAGGAAGGCGATAATCGAGCCGGTGAAGGTGATCGCGCCGATCGCCACGCCGAGCGCCATTTCGACGAGCGCCTGGGCGTGGATCTCGCCGATCGCGCCGATGCCGTAGGAGGACGGCGCGTAGAGGGCGCCGGCGGCGACCAGCACCGCGGCGAGGCCGACCAGCGAATGGAAGCCGGCGACCAGCTGCGGCATCGCCGTCATCGGGATGCGCTTGGCGATATAGGCGCCGGCGCCGCCGCCGAGCCCCAGGCCGGCGACGATCAACAGGAAGCCGCCGATCGACGGCAGCGCCAGGAAGAGCGTCGTGACGATGGCGATGCCCATGCCGATCATGCCGTAGGCATTGCCCTTGCGGCTGGTGGTCGGATGCGACAGGCCCCTGAGCGCCATGATGAACAGCACGCCGGAGACCAGATAGAGGAAGGCTGCGAAGTTAGCGTTCATCGGCCCGCCTCACTTGTCTTTTTTCTTGTACATGGCGAGCATGCGCTGGGTGACCAGGAAGCCGCCGAAGATGTTGACCGAGGCGAGCACCAGGGCGACGAAGCCGAAGCCGGTGGCAAGCCCGGAAGCGGAGATGCCGACCGCCAACAGCGCGCCGACGACGATCACCGAGGAGATCGCATTGGTGACCGCCATCAGCGGCGTGTGCAGCGCCGGCGTCACCGACCAGACGACGTAGTAGCCGACGAAGATCGCCAGCACGAAGATCGCCAGCCGGAAGACGAACGGGTCGATCGCCCCGCCGGTGGCGCCATGCGCCACCGCGCCGGCCGCATCCGGCAGGTATTCGGCCGCCGTCCTGACCGCCTCGACGGCCCGTTCGAGATCGGTCAGTGCCTTGTCCAGAAGTTCGTTCGCCATTTACTTGTCCCCCCCATTCGCACCGCCGAAGGCCGGATGCACCACGGCGCCGCCGTGGGTCAGCGCCGTCGCCTTGACGAGCTCGTCCTCCATGTTGACCGCCAGGGCCTTGGTCTCCTTCGAGACCATCGTCTCCAGGAAGGTGACGAGGTTCTTGGCGTAGAGCAGCGAGGCGGAGGCGGCGATGCGGCCCGGCACGTTGAGGTGGCCGACGATCTTGACGCCGCCGGCCTCGACGACCTTGCCGGCTTCCGCCCCTTCGACATTGCCGCCGCGTTCGACGGCGAGGTCGACGACGACCGAGCCCGGCTTCATGGCGTCGAGCATGGCGCGGGTGATGAGCCGCGGCGCCGGTCGGCCGGGGATCAGCGCCGTGGTGACGACGATGTCCTGCTTGGCGATATGCTCGGCGACCAGCGCCGCCTGCTTGGCCTGGTAATCCCTAGACATTTCCTTGGCGTAGCCGCCGGCCGTCTCGGCCGCCTTGAACTCCTCGTCCTCGACGGCGATGAACTTGGCGCCGAGCGAGGCGACCTGCTCTTTGGCGGCGGGGCGCACGTCGGTGGCCGACACCATGGCGCCGAGGCGCCTGGCCGTGGCGATCGCCTGCAGGCCGGCGACACCGGCGCCCATGACGAAGATCTTCGCCGCCGGCACCGTGCCGGCCGCCGTCATCATCATCGGCAGGGCCCGGTCGTATTCGTGCGCCGCGTCGATCACCGCCTGGTAGCCGGCGAGGTTGGCCTGGCTGGACAGCACGTCCATCGACTGGGCCCGGGTGATGCGCGGCATCAGTTCCATGGCGAAGGCGGTCAGCCCGGCCGCCGCCATCGCGGCGATCGCCGCGTCGTTGCCGTAGGGGTCCATGATGGCGATGACGATCGCTCCGGACCGGTAGCCGGCCATCTCTTCGCTTGTCGGCCGGCGCACCTTGAGGATGACATCGGCGCCCTGGGCATCGGCGGCACTGCCGATCCGCGCCCCGGCCTTCTCGAACTCCGCATCCGGGACCCGCGAAGCGTGGCCGGCACCGGCCTCGACGACCACGTCGAAGCCGAGCGATTTCAGCTTCTTGACGCTCTCGACCGAACCGGCGACGCGCGATTCGCTCGGATCGGATTCCTTGGTGATAAAGACAATCTGGCTCAATAACCCCCCTCTCCGCCCCGCAATCAGGCCCTCGCTGAATGCGGGTACGTGTTCGATTGCCGAGTCGGCAGCACATCAAAGTGCTACAGCAAGACCCGTGCGGACAAAGGCGCGGCGCTGCAGCGACAGGCACTCTTCCTTCGAAGGCGGCGCTTCC
>DATFES010000465.1:0-12303 GCA_035250945.1 Alphaproteobacteria bacterium
GGGGTGATCCGTGGCAATGATCGTCGCTTTGGTAACTGGCGGAGCCCAGGGGCTCGGCGCCGCAAGCGCGCTCGCACTGGCCGGGCGCGGCTGTACGGTCGCCGTGGCCGACATCAGGGCCGGAGACGTAGAGCAGGCGGCGGCGCGCTGTCGCGAGACGAGCCGGTCGTCGTATGCGATCGAAATCGACCTTGGCTCGGCCGACGGCCCGCAGCGCATGGTCGAGGAATGCGTGCGTCGTTCGGGCCAGATCGACGTGCTGGTCAATTGCGCCGCCGCAGCGCCGGCGGAGGCTTTTCTCGATATGAGCGCGCAGGCGTGGGAGGCGGCGCTGCTGGTCAATGTCCGCGCCGTGGCGCTGGCCATGGCGGCGGCGGGCCGCGAGATGGCGCGGCGAAAGTCGGGGCGAATCGTCAACGTGACTTCGGCCGCCGCGCGCATGGCGCTGCCCAATTACGCCGCCTATGCGGCGAGCAAGGCGGCGGTCGATTCGCTGACCCGATCGGGCGCCGTCGCCCTTGCGCCGCATGGCATACAGGTCAACAGCCTATCGCCCGGCATGATGGATACGCCGCTTCAGATGCGGACCGAGGAGATCTTCTGCAAGCTCGAAAATCGCGGCGATCTCGACCAGTTCAGGCGCGAACGAACGGCGCGCATTCCGTTCGGTCGGCGCAGCGATCCCGACGAGATGGCGGCGGCGGTGGTTTGGCTGGCGCTCGATGCGCCTGCTTATATGACCGCCGAGCGTCTCAACGTCAGCGGCGGTCTCGACAAGGACTGAGCGGTGAACGGGCGCAACCACCCGCCGGAACGCCCTGATCTGGCGTGGCTCAAGGCCAAGGCCAAAAATCTGCGCCGCCACATGGTGGCGATGGCGGCCGGTCGCGGCCAAGGCTATCTCGGCCAGGGCCTCGGCATGGCGGACATCCTTGCCGCGCTCTACTTTCATGAGATGCGGACCGATCGCGCCGAGCCGCACTGGCTTGAGCGCGATCGTTTCGTGCTGTCGACCGGACATTATTCTATCGCGCTGTGGGCGGCGCTGGCCGAACTCGGCGTCATCCCCCTGGCCGAGCTTTCGACCTATGGCGCCGACCGAAGCCGGCTCGACATGAGCACGATCGACTCGACTCCGGGGGTCGAGGTGATCGGCGGATCGCTCGGCCATGGGCTGGGACAAGCCGTCGGAATGGCGCTCGGCATCAGGCTCGACGGCCTGGGCGCGCGGATCTTCTGCGAACTGTCCGACGGCGAGCTTCAGGAAGGCTCGACCTGGGAGGCCGCCATCGCCGCCGCATCGTTCAAACTCGACAATCTCGTCGCGGTCATCGACTGCAACGGCATCCAGGCCGACGGACGGATCGTCGTCGACATCGAGCCGATCGCCGAAAAATGGCGCGCCTTCGGCTGGGCGGCGCAAGAGATCGACGGCAACGATATGGCCCGGATCGTCGAGGCGCTCGAACGCGCACGCGATTCCGACGGCCGCCCGAAAGCTATCGTCGCGCGGACCCTTCCGGGAAAGGGCGTGCCAATGTTGGAGCGCCGCGAGAAGGCGCATTTTCTCAACATCGGCCCCGACGAAGCGGAGGCCG
Source organism: Alphaproteobacteria bacterium (assembly GCA_035250945.1). Lineage (GTDB taxonomy): Bacteria > Pseudomonadota > Alphaproteobacteria > CACIAM-22H2 > CACIAM-22H2 > DATFES01. Next base: position 1,599 of record DATFES010000465.1, read on the forward strand.
TCAAGCGCGAGCTGGAGGCGAGCAGTGACTAGCCCGGCTTCGGTTCCCGGCCGCACGCTTGGGATGGGCGTCGATGCCGCCGTCGAAGGCCGCCCATCGCTCGCCGCCCCGTTCGGTCATGCGCTGCGCGCGCTCGCGCACGAGGACGCGCGCGTCATCGGACTTACCGCCGATCTCGGCAAATACACCGACATCCTGCCGTTCGCCGAGGCGTTTCCGGATCGCTATTTCAACGTCGGCATGGCGGAACAGAATTTGATCGCCGTCGCCGCCGGGCTCGCCCGTACCGGCAAGATTCCTTTCGTGACGACCTACGGCGTATTCGCGACCCGGCGCGCCTACGATTTCATCGCCATCGCCTGCGCCCACAGCGCCATGCCGGTGAAGATATTCGCCGGTTTGCCGGGCCTCACCACCGGCTATGGCGGAACGCACCAGGCGATCGAAGATCTCGCGCTGATGTCCGCCGTCCCAGGTCTGGCGGTCATGGACCCCTGCGACGCCACCGAGTTGACGGCCGCGGTGCGCCTCGCCGCCGCCCATGACGGTCCGATCTACGTCCGCTTGCAGCGCGGTAACGTGCCGGTGGTCTTCGATGCGGCATCGCACGCGCTTTCGCTCGGCCGCGCGATCGAGCTTCGCGAGGGAAATGATGTCGGCATCGTCTCGACCGGATTGATGACCGAGCGCGCGCTCGACGCCGCGACCGCGTTGTCGGGCGAAGGAATCGCCGTGGGGGTGCTTCATGTGCCGTTTCTGAAGCCGTTCGACGAGTCTGCGGTCGTAGCGTTCGCCACATCGACGAAACGGCTTGTAACCGCCGAGAACCATATCGCCCGCGGCGGCCTCGCAACCCGCGTCGTCGAGTCGCTCTATGCCGCCGGCCTCGCGCGGCCATTGATTCGCATCGGGCTCCCCGACCGCTTCATCGAATGCGGCTCGACGGCGTATCTCCAGGACAAGTACGGCCTGGCGACCGCGCGGGTGACCGAGCGTATTCGAACCTTCGTACAAGCGGGCGCGACATGACACCATCGCACAAGGATTGCCGCATCACGCGTATCGACACCTACGTTGTCGGCGCGCGCTGGTGCAACTGGGTTTTCGCCCACGTCTTCACCGACGACGGGATCGAGGGTGTCGGCGAAGGGAGCTGCGAGTTTCAGCCCCAGGCGGTCGTCGCCGTCATCGAGCAATTGGCACGGCGGGTCGTTATCGGCCGGTCCGCGTTCCAGATCGAGAAGCTGTGGCAGGAGATGTTTCGCAACGAGTTCGCCCGCGGCGGGCCGATCCTGAATTCGGGCATCGGGGCGATCGAAATCGCGATGTGGGATATCGTCGGACAGGCGCTCGGGCGACCGATCTACGATCTGCTGGGCGGACGGATATACGAGCGCCTCCCGGCCTATGCCAACGCCTGGTACGGCGCCGGCGCTTCGCGCGAGGAGATCGCCGCGGCGGCGCGCCAAGTGGCGCGCAAAGGCTACCGCGGGCTCAAGTTCGACCCGTTCGCCGATGCCGGACGCGATCCGCCGGCCAACGCGATCCGCGAGGCGGTCGATCTGGTGGCGGCCGTGCGCGACGCGGTCGGTCCCGATATGGAGGTGTTGATCGATGCGCATGGGCGGTTCAGCCCCGGCACGGCGATCCGTGTCGCGCGCGACCTCGAGCGTTTCGACGTCTATTGGTTCGAGGAGCCGACCGATCCGGAGAACGTTCAAGCGCTGCAAAAAATCGGCCGAGCGATGCGGCTGCGGCTCGCCACCGGCGAACGCTGCTACACCAAATATCACCTACAAGCTCTGCTGGGCACCAACGATATCGGCGTGCTGCAGCCCGACATCGTCCACGTCGGCGGCATTCTTGAAGCCAAGAAGTTCGCCGCGATCGCCGACGCCCAGTACATCCCGGTGTCGTATCACAATCCCTTCGGCCCGGTCGCCACGGCGGCGGCGATCCAACTCGATTCGTGCACGACGAATTTCATCATGCAGGAGAGTTTTTGCGAATGGACGCCCGAGTGGCGCTTTGACCTCCTAGAGCACCCGCCGCGCCCGGTCGATGGCCACTACGCGGTGCCGGTCCGGCCAGGGCTCGGCGTCGGCCGCTTCCGGCCCGACGCGGCGCGCGCCCATCCCTTCGATCCCGACGCCTTCCTTCCGATGTGGAAGGAAAACTGGCGGCAGCATTTTTGAGTCCGCCCGCCGGTCATGCTCGATGGGCTTCGCGTCGGCTGAGAAGCTGATAGAGAATGATCGCGCCGAAAGTCGCGGTGCCGATACCGGCGAGCGTGAACCCGCCAAGATTGAGCCCAAGATTACCGGCGCCCAGGATCAGCGTCGCGCCAACCGTTACGAGATTGCGGGCGTCCGAAAAATCGACGTTGTTCTCGACCCAGATCCGACCGGCCGTGGCGGCGATCAGGCCAAACAATACGATCGACAGCCCGCCGATCACCGGTCCGGGAATCGTCTGAACGAGCGCGCCGAATTTCGGCGACAGCCCAAGCAGAATCGCGACGAGCGCGGCGATGACGAAGACCAGGGTCGAGTAAATCTTGGTTACCGCCATCACGCCGATGTTCTCCGCGTAGGTTGTCACGCCCGTGCCGCCGCCGGACGCCGCCACCATCGTTGCGACGCCGTCGCCGAGGAAGGCGCGGCCTAGATACCTGTCCATATCGCGGCCCGTCATCACGCCGACCGCCTTGATATGTCCGAGATTCTCGGCGACGAGAATGATGGCGACCGGCGCGATCAGCACCATCGCATCGACCGAGAAGACCGGCGCCGAGAAATTCGGCAGACCGAACCACGAAGCGGCGGCGAGCCCGGAGAAATCGATCGGTTTGCCGAGAGCGAGCCCATTCGTCGTAAGGAAATAGACGGCATAGCCGACGATGCCGCCAAGCAGAATCGGCAGCCGGCCCAGCGTCCCCGGCACGAAGACGGCGATGGCGCCGACCGCGAGCACGGTCGCAAGCGCGACCCAGGTGTCGAACGCGCTGGCGCTCACGCTGCCGACGGCGACCGGCGCCAGATTGAGGCCGATCACCGCTACGACCGCGCCGGTGACCACCGGCGGCATCAGCCGTTCGACCCAACGGTATCCGGCATAGATTACGGCCAATCCGATCATCGCATAAAGCGCGCCCGCGGCGATGATGCCGCCCAGCGCCACGCCAAGATTCGGGTTTACGCCCTTGCCGCCATAAGCCGTCGCGGCGATGACGACGCCGATGAAGGAAAAGCTCGACCCAAGATAGCTCGGCACGCGGCCGCCGACGATGATGAAGAAAATCAGCGTGCCGACGCCTGAAAAGAGGATCGCAACGTTGGGATCGAAGCCCATCAGGATCGGCGCCAACACCGTCGCTCCGAACATGGCTACGACGTGCTGCAAGCCGACCACGATCGTCGGCCCCCATGGCAGCCGCTCGTCGGGCGCTATGACTCCCTCGTGCCTGAGCCGCCAGCTCGTCAGCACGCCATTCTCGCTGTTCGTCGGTATATCGGGCCCCCGTTCGATCTATTTATGGTTGCAAGGTCCGGCGGCAGGATACCGCGATTCGCTCGCCGGCGCATCGATCGTCCGGCGGCGCCCTATACCGGCTCAGATCCGCCGCCAGATGTGCCCTTCGTCCTCGAGGCGTGCTTTCTCGACGCCAAAGAAATCGCGGCGCGAGACGATGCCGACGAGCCGTCCGTTTTTGACGATCGGCAGGTGACGGAACCCGCCGTCGTTCATTATTCGTAGAGCCTCGATCGCCGACGCATCGGGCCCGATCGTGCTCGGGCGCCGCGTCATTACCTCGCTCAACGCGGTCGTATCGGGATCGCGGCTCTCGGCGACCACCCGGTTGACCATGTCGCGTTCGGTGAAGATTCCGGCCAATCGATCGTCGGCATCGATCACCAACACGGCGCCGACGCGCCGGGATCTCATCCGCTGCGCCGCCTCGCGGACCGTCGCCGAGCCCGGAAGTTTCAGCAAATCCTGGTCGTGAACGACATCGGGAATCAGCCGCCGTACCATGGTCGGTTCCCCTTCAAGACGATGGGACCGCCGCCGAAGCCGCTTAGGCGGCATCCTAGCATGGCGGGCGGCGGTTTGACTTGGCCAAGGGGTGGCTGGCGTTTCGCGCGTCGGAGTTCGAGGATGGGGAGCGGACCTGGCGCCGACGGCGCTCCGCCCAGCGATCGCTAGGCGGCCTCGGCAAGGAGCGGGTCGGTCGGCCGACCAGCCGGTCGCGGTGACGCGTCTTCACCCCGCAGTGGTTTGCGACCAGTTCTGCGACGGTGACTTCGATCGCCGACTCCGTCCGGCGGGATACAGAAGGCGCTGCGGAACCGGCCCGGCGTCTGGCGATGGATTCGCTTGAAGTGCCGGCTGAAATGCGTCTGATCGACAAAGCCGACATCGGCGGCGATCGCGGCGATGGGCTCGCCCCGCGCCAGCATCGCGGTCGCCCGCTCGATGCGGATTCGGATCAGCATCGCATGCGGCGTTACGCCAAGCTCCCTTCGGAAGGCGCGAATGATCTGAAATGGCGTGCGCTGCGTCAGCGTCGAAAGATCCGCGAGGCTGACCCGATCGGCGAAGTTGTCGAACATGTGATCGAGCGCGCGTCGCACCGGACCGGATAGGACGCGGCACGCGGCAGCATCGACATCGAATTCCGCCGTGTCGACGCCGTCGTCCCCATCTCGCAGACGACCGGCGGCGGCCGGCTTAAAGTCCAATGGGCCTGCACCGAGCATGCGAGATCCTCCCCCGCGCATGGCGCCGAACTCGAATCGGCTTGCTTGTTTGTTTGAGCTGATTCATCGACACTCGTTCATTGATTTACAATGTAATTTTTGTCATTATCGATTGACTTAATATCAATCGTTGGGCGCGATGTTGCGGCTTCCTCCACTCAATGCGCTGCGTGTGTTTGAGGCCGCAGCCCGACACGCGAGTTTCAAGCGCGCGGCGGAGGAACTCTGCGTCACCCAAGGCGCCGTCAGCCGTCACGTCCAGAAACTCGAAGGCGATCTTGGCGCCAAGCTGTTCGCCCGCCACCACCGGCAGGTTCGCCTCACCACGGAAGGGACGGAGTACCTGGCGATCGTCCGCGACGCGCTTGGACGCATTTCTCAGGCGACCAACTCCCTGCGTTCGCGCGGCGAGGAGCGGATGCTGAAAGTGAAGCTTCCGATCACCTGCGCCGTGCGCTGGCTGGTGCCGCGACTTGCCCGGTTCCACGGGTTGCATCCGGAAATCTCGGTGCAGATCACTACCTCGCACGATCGGGTGGATTTCCGGCGCGAGGATATCGACGTGGCGATCCATTATGGGCACCGCGCCGACAAAGGACTAGCCAGCGAAACGCTTTTCAACGAAGTGCTGCTGCCGATCTGCAGCCCGAAACTACTGCGCAGGCCGCCGCCGCTTCGCAGTCCGCGCGACCTAGCCCATCATGTGCTGTTGCATTCGATCCGCCGGCCTGACGATTGGCGGCAATGGCTGACCGCCGCGCATGCGAGCGACGTCGAGGGCGAGCACAGCCTGATCTTCGAGAACTCAAGTCTGACCTACCAAGGCGTCACCGACGGGCTCGGCCTGGCGGTGGCCCAACTCGCCTTCGCGGCCGACGATCTGGCGTCGGGGCACTTGATCGCGCCTTTCGACATCCGGGTTCGCAACCACCTGGCCTATATGCTCGTGTTTCCGGCCGAGCGCGCCGCAACGCAAAAGATCCGGCGTTTTCGCGACTGGATTACAGCCGAGGCCGAGGCGACGCAACGAGCGATCGCCGCCTGAAACATCCGCCATGCGCGCCGCCGGAATCAAACCCGGCGGTGCAGGCGATGGTCGATGATCAGCAGGAGCGCGTTCACCGTGCCGGCGAACGCCACCAACATGAACGTCAACGACATGATCACGTCCATGTTATGCAGGCCGATCGCGTTCATCAGCATGAAGCCGATGCCGCGCCGCGAGCCGAACATCTCGCTGAGTAGCGTGCCGATCAACGTCAATGCGAATCCGACGCGAAGCCCAGTGAATACCTCGGGCAGGGTGGCCGGCAACAGGACGGTACGCAACATCGCCCAGGCGCCGAGATTCATCACCCGCGCCGTCTTGACGAACACAGGCTTGATGTTCCTGACCGCGTTCATCGTGAAGAGAATGATCGGTATCACCCCATGGAGCGCGCCGAAGGCGATCTCGGCGCTGATGCCGATTCCGAAAAACAGCAGAATGATCGGGTACAACGTGACCTTCGGAATCGAATAGATGCCGACGAGAATCGGCTCCGCCACCTCCCCCGACAGCCGATGGGATCCCAGCGCCGCGCCGATCAGCACGCCGCCCGTGCACGCCAAAATCAGCGCGACCACGAAAGCGGTCGCCGTCGCGATCGCGTGCGGCCAGAATTCCGCCGCGACAAGGAGCCGCAGCGTGTAGTCGAGCGTGCCGAACGGCGTCGTCATCGCGACATCGCCGCCCCACAAATGAGCGAGCTGCCACAGCGCCAGGAAGGCCGCGACGAAGATCAGGAAGTCCAGCGTGCGGCTGCGCAGAAACCCGGATGTGCCGCGCGCCGTCAATGCAGCCCCCTTCGCGCCATCAGGACTTTCTCCCAGGCGTGCAGCGACATGTTGACCAGCAGGACCACGGAAAGAATGAAAAGGATGATGGCGTACATCGTGCGGTTATTGAAGTCGTGATAGGCGAAGCCGATCTGGTAGCCGAGACCTCCGCTCGACAAAATAAACTCGGACCCAACAACGCCGATGAACGAATAGGCGATGGCCAGTTTGACGCCGGTGAACAAATACGGCGCGGCGCTGGGAAGCACGACGCGGAACATCGTCGCGACGCGGCTCATGCCGAAGATTTTCGCGGTCTTGAGCAGCACCGGCGCCACCCGATCGAGGCCGTTGAGCGTGTTGATGATCATCGCCGCCACCGCGTAGAGAAAGCCGATCATCACCTTCGGGGTGTCGTTGAGGCCGAACATGACGATGAACATCGGATAGAAGACGAAAACCGGCACCGAGTAATATGCGGCGAGCAGCGGGTCGACGGTGCGCCGGAGCCGCGGCAGGGCGTGAACGATGGCTCCGACCGCGGCGCCGACAACGATCGCCGAACCGAGCGCGATGCAGACCGCGGTCAAGGTCCGGTAGATGTCGGTGTGCAACCGGCCCACGGTCAGCAGGCCCCAAAGACCCGCCGCCATTTGCGACGGCGGAATCATCGTGAAAGCCGATATCAGTCCGACGCGGCAAAGCAGCTCGACCGACGCGACCGCGCCGACGAGGACGACGATTCTGAGCTTGGTCGCCAGTTTCATCGCCCTATCCCGCCCGCGTCTGGTGCTGCATGGCCTTGAGCGATTCGGCGCGCAACAACGTCCACAAACGGCTGGTGATCGCCCCGAAGTCGGGGCTGGAAACTATCGTGCTGTCGCGGTCGCGCGGCCACTTGGTCTCGACGATCTCGAGGAAACGGCCGGGACGCGCCGACATCACCCCGACGCGGTCGGACAGCATCGCCGCTTCATCGAGCGCGTGCGTGATGAGGAGCACGGTGGCCCCCGTCTGGCGCCACAAGTTCAACAGTTCGTCGCCCATGAGGAGCCGCGTCTGCTGGTCGAGGGCGCCGAACGGTTCGTCGAGCAGGATCAGCCGCGGCTCCAGGACCAAGGTACGGGCGATGCAGACGCGCTGGCGCATGCCGCCCGAGAGTTGCGCTGGATAGGCGTGCGCGAACTCGGTCAATCCCATTAATGTCAGCGCGTTGGAGACCCGCTTCCTGACCTCGGCGGCGTCGACGCCCTTGCGCCGGAGCCCAAATGCGATGTTGTCCCACACGGTGAGCCAGGAGAAACTTGCGTCGTCCTGGAACACTACGCCGACGCCGTCCGGGACCGAGCCGGCGACCGCTGCGCCATTGATGACCACCTGGCCGCCGCTGGCGTGCGTCAGGCCTGCAATCACGTCCAGCAGCGTCGATTTTCCGCACCCCGATGGACCGACGACGCCGAAGAACTCGCCGGCCCTGAGCTCGATATCGATCGGCCCCAGGGCGTGCAGCGGCTCTTGTCCGCCGCCACGCAAGAAGAAGCGCGTCACCCCCTTGAGGACGACGTGCGCGTCGGTCATGGTCGATCCTTTGGGACGTCTGCCGGGTGGGTGCGCTGATCTCCTGCGCGAGGAAGGACGGGCCGCCCCGCGTTTGTCAGCGGGACGGCCCTATCGTGTCGGCTCACAATTTGGTCCGCAAGTCCTCCGGCAGGAACGATTGATCGATCATCTTGGACCAGTCCACCTTGCCGACGTCGTGACCCAGCAGCTTCTGCGCATTCAAGAGATTCTCGAGCGTTTCGATGTAGATATTGCCCGGACCCCAGTGCGGAATATCCAGCTTCGTCGCCTTCTTCATCATCTGTTTGATGACGTCTTCGGCGACGGCGACGTCGACCTTGTAATCGGCGGCGATGGCTTCGGCCGCCTCGCGCGGATTGCTTGCCATGAACTCGACCGCCTTACGGCGCGCTTTCAACATCGCCCGTAGGAAATCGGGCCGCGCCTTGGCGACCCGGTCGGTGGTGATGGCGAGCGTGTCGACCATCGGCGGCAGCACGTCGGTCGACCACACCAGCAAGCGATACTTGCTCTTGGACTTGGCGTAAAGCGGCTCAGCGAACGGCGCCACGTCGAGCTCGCCGTGCTCAAGCGCCGCGAGCCCCGGGCCGAACCCGCCCGTCGAAATTGTCGTTGCTTCGTTCGGCTTGTAGCCGGCGGCCTCGAGGAGCATCAAGGCGAGCGCGTGCGTCGTCGAATTGGGATTGGTGAACCCGATCTTGCGGCCCTTCAGATCCTTGATCGTCTTGACCGGCGAATCGAGTCGCGTCACCCAGCCGATTTCGGCCGTCGTGTTGGTCGTACCGGCGATGATCTTGATGTCGGCGCCGCCGCGAATGGCGGCGACGATCGCGGTCAAACCAGCTTCGCCGAATGGCAGATTTCCGGCAAGGAGGTTGCGGATCGTCGGCGCGCCGCCAGGGGAACTGCGAATGCCGGTGATGTCGACGCCGGCCTCCTTGAAAAATCCCTTTTTCAAGGCGACGCCGTACGGCATGCCGTTCGTCCCGACGCCGTAGTTCGAGATCTCGATCTCTTCGGCCTGCGCCGCCGCGACGCCGGCCAGCAGCGCCAAACCGACCAGGCCGGCGCGACGCGCGTGTCGGTGTTTCGTCATCGTGTCCTCCCCTGCTTGTTGGGCGCCCAATCCATCAATGATGACAGGTCGATTCGGGCGCTCTAGTAGCAAATTGCAGATCGACGGCATTCCGCAATTTTCTCCTATAGATCGTTGATCTTCCGTACCTAAATCATCCTTGGACCGCCTGCTTGAATGCGGCCTGGGCGCGTTCCGGCCGCCAGCGCCAGTCGCGCCGGCAAAGGCAACCACCGGGAGGTATGTTTGCCACAACCGCAAACCGCGACCGAGCCGCTCCGGCCACGCTCCTGGCGCGACCGGCGGTTCCGATGACCCGGCCCACCTTGCGCGCGGCGTTGGCGCGCGAAAGTCCGCTGGTGACGCCGCTGGCGCATGACGCGTTGTCGGCTCGTCTTATCGAACGCGCGGGATTCGGCGCCTTCGCCATCGGCGGCTCGGCCATGCTCGCCGCTCGCCACGCCCTTCCCGACGTCGGTCTGATCGGCCTTGCCGACATGGCGGCAGGAATCCGCGACATCGCCGCCGCGACAGCCATCCCGTTCCTCGCCGACGGCGACGACGGATACGGCGACGTCAAGAGCGTGACGCGCCTGGTCGAAACATACGAGTCGCTCGGCGTGGGCGGAATCCTCATCGAGGATCAACAGCGCGAACGCAAGCAGCAGCGCGCCGAGAGCGCACAAGGGGTCGTCGACGCGGCGACGATCGGGCAGAAGCTGCGCGCAGCGCTCGCGGCGCGCGGCAACCCCGACACCATGATCATCGGCCGCACCGACGCCTATGGCGTCTTGGGCCTCGATGCGGCGCTTCAGCGCGCCGATATGTTCTTGAGCCTGGGCGTCGATGGCGTGTTCGTCGCCGGCCTGAAGCGACGCGAGGAGTTCGAACAGGTCGGAGCGACGCTTCGCGGTCCGTTCCTGTCGGCGGCCATGTTCGAGGGGGGAGACACGCCATGGCTCACGCCCGCGGCCCTGGCGAAGATGGGATTCACCCACGTGTCGTTTCCTGCGACCGTGCTTTTTCGCGCCGCCGTCGCCATGCATTCGGTGCTGGCGGAGCTGCGGGCGCATAGCGAAGGCCGCGCGGCGCTTCAGCCGCTCGCCGAATTCGCGCAGGTGCGCGAGTTGGTCGATGATGCGTTGCATCTGGCGCGCTGGAAACGGATCGAGACGGAATACGGTCCGGGTCGATCGCAACCTTTGAGCGCGGGAGCAAGGGAATGAGATTCGGCGAACGGCCCGAGCGGAAGCTCGACACCGTTCAGGTTTGGGGGAGCGATCCGATCGCCGCACTGCTTCGGGCGATGGGGATCGAATACATCGCATTAACGCCGGGGGCGAGTTTTCGCGGCCTGCACGACAGTCTTGTCAACTATCTGGGAAACACGCGGCCCGAGCTGCTGCTCGCGGTCCATGAGGAAAGCGCCGTGGCGATCGCGCACGGCTACGCGAAGGTCACCGGCAGGCCC
>DATFES010000475.1:0-5204 GCA_035250945.1 Alphaproteobacteria bacterium
CGCCAGCATCGAGCGGGCGATGAAGCTCAGCCCGCGCGATCCGCAAACCTACCTGTTTCACAACTGGCTCGCCTTCTGCCACTTCGTCGCCGGCCGGTTCGACGAAGCGATCCAGTTCGCCGAGCGTTCGGTGCGGCCGAAACCGCGGTATTTCGAGGGCTGGGTCTACATGGCCGCGGCGTTGGCCGAGCGCGGCCGTGGCGACGACGCATCGCGGGCGATCAAGAAGGCCCTCGAGCTCGTCCCGCCATTGACACTTGCGGTCTATCGCCGCCCCCGGATGGCCGGGACGCTGTGGCAGAAGCTGGTCGACGGGCTGGAGAAGGCCGGGCTTCCCGCTTAGCGCAGCGGCGTCGGGCTAGAGCACGTTCGTTCAGGTGTATTAACGTTGCGCGCCGTCGTGGTCGACAAGCTCATCACGAGGATATTCATATTATTCCTCGCCCTGAGCATGTCGAAGGGCGAAGAGTCTCAACGCCAATTCCTTCTCGTCGCAACTCGCTCAATCGCCGAGCATCGCTTCGACAATTTCCTGCACCTCGAGGGCCTCGCGCAGGGTCGCCAGATCGTGCACCTTGCCCCGCGTCAGGCACGCCACCTTGTCCAGTTGCCGCCGCAGCACCAGCGGTCGGACCCTTTCGTTGGGCAGCGCGTCGGGGGCTGGACGCCAGGCGCCGTCCGCGCCACGCCGCTCGGCGAGCGACCAGTCGCTGAGACGCACCGCGCCTGAGTCGCCGTCGAGCGTCCACGAGTTGTGATTCGGCTTGTCGGTGCCGCCGACGCGGCCCGAAAGCGCCACGGGCAATAGCCCGGCACGAACCTGCGCCTCGATCGCGCCTTCGCTCGCGTCGGCGTCGGGATACTCGGCGCGATGGGCGTCGAGAAGCAGCGGGCCGAACAGACGCCGCGTTAAAAACAGGAAATGCGACACGACCTCGCGGGTGAAGCCGCCCTGGGCGCAGCGCGCCAGCCACGCCGCGGCGTCGCGCTGCCAGGGTCGCGGCCATTCGGCGAAGGCGACCTTGATGGTCAGTGCGCGCGGCGTGCCGATGGCGCCTTCGTCGATCCACGCCTTGATCTGATCGACGGCGAACGACGAGGCGAAGGGAAAATTGACTGCAGCCCGCGTTTCGGCCGCCTCGGCATCGGCGACAAATGCCCGCGCCGTGGCGCAATCGATCGCCAGCGGCTTTTCGCAGAACAGCGCACGACCGGCATGCACCGCCCGACGCGCGTGCTCGAGATGGGTTGCCGGCGGCGAGGCGATGTAGACGCAGTCCGCGGCCTCGATCGCCGCCTCGGGCGAAGGCAGGCGCGCGACGCTGGCAAAGCCAGCTTCGAGCCGGGCCAAGGCCTGCGGCGACGGATCCCAGACGCCGGCGACACGGATGATGCGCGGATCGTGCGCCGTCGCCGCGCCGAGCAGCCGCTCGCCCATGATGCCGTACCCGATGATCGAAAGTGCCACCGGTGTCATGTCAAAACGAATTCAAAAATTCACGTTATTCAAATGCTTGCCGGCATGATATTAATGAAGAAGATTAGACTTGCCCAGGCGATCAGTGCGATGCCGAGGGGGGTGCTCAATCGTCCTCCAGCCGGCAGGTTCTTTTCCACCGCCATCACCGCGGCGAGCGCCAGCATCCAACCGACATTGCCGGTGCCGACCACGAACATCAGCAACATCAGCGCCCAACAGCAACCGATGCAGAATATGCCGTGGTCGAACCCCAGACGCCAAGCCTCGCGCGCCGGCGCGCGGCCACGCCAGCGCTCGATCACGAAGCCGAGCGGCGTGCGGCATTTGTCGAGGCAGCGATACTTGAGCGAGGTGAATTGAAACAGCCCTGCCCCGCCGATGACGGCGACGCCGATCGCCCAACCGTTGGCGATCAGCCAGGGAATGCCTTCAGCGATCTCGTGGAGAAAATAATCGAACGCGTGGGCAGCGAGGCCGAACCCGAACCAGGCGACGAGATAGCCCATGATGACAAGGCCGATCAAACGACCGGCATCGGCGCGCCCATCGGTGATGCGGCGGAAGATCTCGATGATCGGCAGCGTCGTCGGCAGCATCATCGCCGCGACCATCAATACCCATCCCGAGGCGTACAGAAGCGCCGGCACAAGGATATCGCCGGCCGGGATGGCGCGGCAGATCGCCGCGGCGAGGCCGATCTCGGTCCAACGTCCGTGATCGATGTAACGCGAATACGGGCTGTCGGCCCACGCCCACAGCGTCAGCCATGACACAAGCACCAGCCCGCCGATCAGCGCGTGCACCACGACGCGCCGGTTCAGCGCTTCGCCGCTCGCTCGGCGGCCAGTTGCATGGCGCTGCGCCTCGACGCTCATCGGTTTGACCCGCCGGGCGCCACGCACCCCACGAACGAACGCAGGATGCGCGGTCGCCCCTCTCGCCTAGGCGTCGAACACGAACACGCTTTGCAGCGCGTTGTGGCCCTTGAGATCCACGTTGATACCGAGCTTTGGATTGGTCGCCCGATAGCGCGGCGACTTGCCGACGAATACCGGCGCGCCCGGCACGGTCGAGAATATGGTGTCGGACAACGTCGTGTCCTTGCCCGTCGCGCCCTGGAACGGCTCGAGCTCGGCGTAGCCTGCATCGCCAACCTTGATCGTGCCGCGACCGCCCCTCACGTCGAAGGCGATCGGAACGCTCTCGACCGACACGACTTCGCCGACCAACTTGACCAGATCGCCGACCGGGCCGCCCAGCTTGCCGGTATAGACCTTGAGCAACGCCTCCTTCTGCTGCGGCGATGCATTGTCGCTGACGTAAACCGCCGCCTTCCAATTGCCCTTGAGGATATTGCCGGGAACGTGGGCGATCAGGGCCAGCGTCGTGCCGGCGACGTCGACGCCCTCGATCTTTCCCTTGTCGAAATGCCAGGCGACGATCGTATCGCAGGTGCCGTTATCGGGATCCTCGCCGATCCAACACGGGCAGAGAACATTGCAGTTGCAGACCTCGAGCAAACGTCCTTCGAGATGATAAGCCATTCCAGCCTCCCCGAATTTTGCGACGAATGGCGCCGTATCCGTTGCGACAACGGACTAAGCGGAAGAATTAAGCTTGGACTGTTACGAATATCGTACATATGCCCGCGACAATGACAAGCAGCGTTTCGATATCCGGTCATCGCCGGCCGCCGGCCAGTCTGGACGATCCCGGATGCGCGCGCAGCCGCGCCATCGCCCACACGCCGATAGCCGGGCCGATGGCGAGCGGCGCGAACGCGTAGCGCCAGCCCATCGCCTCAACCAGAAACGGCATCAGGTGGATGGTGACGAGCGTCAGCGTGAAGCCGAGCGCCGTTTGCACGGTGAGCATCGTCCCGACGCGCGCGCGGTCGGACAGTTCGGCGACCGAAGCGGAAAACTGCGCCGAATCCGCGACGATGGCGATGCCCCAGATAATGCACAGCACCGTCAACGCCACGGGCGGTCCAGCAAAAAGGAAACCGACCATCGCCGCGCAAGCGCCGCTGATCGCCATGGCGGCGATGGTGAGCGTCGTCCGCCCCAAGCGGTCGGCAAGGAACCCGGCAGCGACGCAGCCGATGCCGCCGGCGGCGATAGTGGCGAAGGCGATGAGCTTGGCCAAGAGCGGCGCTGTCTCGGGCGGCAATGTCGCCTCGAAGCTGGCCAGCAGGAAGACGCCGATCCAGGCCCACATCGCATAGAGCTCCCACATGTGGCCGAGATAGCCGAGATTGGCGAGGCGCAGCGGCACATCCCGCCACGCCGCCAGGACGGCGTGAGGATCGAAGCGTGGGCTCGAGCTACGGTTGGGGCCGATGCCGGCGAGGCCGATCATGCCGGCGGCGACGAGCGCGCTTACCGATGAAGCGGCGAGCGTAATCCGCCAGTCGACGCCGCCGAAGGCATGGAACAAATGCGGCGAGGCCGAACCCAGCGTCAGCGCGCCCACCAGCAACCCGACCATGAGGCCCATGTCGTCCTTCGCCCAGGTCGAGGCGAGCTTCATGCCGACCGGATATACGCCCGCCATTGCGGCGCCCGTGATGACGCGCAGCATTGGCGCGATCCATGACGCCGGATCGATCGCCAGCAACAGAAGATTTGCCGTCGCGCCAACGAGCGCCGATGCGGCAAAGAAGCGCCGCGGGTCGATGCGATCGGCAAGACCGAAGATGGCGCTGACGAGGCAGCCGACGACGAAACCCGCCTGGACGCCGCTGGTAAGCGCCGCCTGGGCGAATTTCGACAGTCCGTGCTCGGCCACCAGCGCCGGCACTACTGCCGAAGCCGAAAACCATAACGCCATCGCCGCCACTTGACAGACAGCGATTAGCGTCACGGACGCGCGCTTGGATTCCCCCCAAGCCGACATCGCCGCAATAACCCTCCCCCGGAACGGCGTAAATCGAGCCGGTCCGCCGCACTGAGCCGGGCCGATAGTGCGCCTTGACCCGCCGGGCGACAAAGGGGAATGTGCCGGCGGGGCGGGACACGGTCGATCGGGGAACCGTCGCGCCGGCCGCGCCGCAGCGGGGCGGCATCAGCGATTGTGGCGCCGACTCACGAAAACGTGCCCCGGTCTCACGGCGATTTGACGTTCTCGCCGATGGCGACCGAACGGCAAAATGGCGCGAGGCGCCCAAGTACGACGTGAGCGGTGAGCCAATGATCCACCTGGACGCAGACGAACCGGCAGCGCGCGCTTACCGGCAAAGGGTGCGGATCGCGCTAATGCTTTTTTTGGCCCTATCGGTCGCGACGGTCGCGGTGTGGTGGTTCGCGGTCGGCAGGGCGATGCCGCTGCCGGGATTCGGGCTTTCGACCGACGAGGTGGTGGCTGAAATCCGCTCGTGGGGGGCATGGAGCGCGGTCGCTTCAATCGTCCTGATGATCTTGCACAGCTTCGTTCCATTTCCGGCCGAGATCGTCGCCATCGCCAACGGCGTTCTGTTCGGCGCGTTCTGGGGCAGCATCGTCACCTGGGTCGGCGCGATGCTGGGAGCAGCACTGGCCTTCGCGCTATCGCGTTGGCTCGGTCGACCCTTCGTCGAGGCGATGGTCAAGGCGAGTCATCACGCGAGGCTCGATGCCTGGGTGGCGCGCCAGGGCGCCGGCGCGCTGCTGTTCAGCCGCTTCGTGCCGGTGATCTCCTTCAATCTGATCAATTACGCCGCCGGTCTGACGAAGCTTTCGTGGTG
>DATFES010000476.1:0-5160 GCA_035250945.1 Alphaproteobacteria bacterium
CCGTCTCTTCCCCTTGAGCCTCGCCGCCGAGGGCACCTGCCAGATCGGCGGCAACCTGTCGACCAACGCGGGCGGAATTGCCGTATTGCGCTACGGCATGGCGCGCGATCTGGTGCTGGGGTTGGAGGTCGTGCTGCCCGACGGCAGGGTGTGGAACGGTCTCCGAGGTCTGCGCAAGGACAACACCGGCTACGACCTCAAGCAGCTCTTTCTCGGCGCCGAGGGCACGCTCGGGATCATCACCGCGGCGGTGCTCAAGCTGTTCGCGCGGCCGCGGGAAGTCGAGACCGCCTTCGTCGCGGTGCGCGATCCAGCCGCGGCGATCGAGCTCCTGGCGCGCGCGCGCAGCGGCAGCGGCGACACGGTGACGGCCTTCGAACTGATCGGTCGGACGCCCCTCGACATGGTGCTCCGACACATTCCCGGTGCGGCGGACCCGCTCGCCCGACCGCATGCATGGTACGTACTGATCGAACTGGCGAGCGGCGAGACCGGCGGTGGGCTCAAGGCCGGTTTGGAAGCCGTCCTTGCGGCGGCGATGGACGATGGCTTGGTCGGCGATGCCACAATCGCCGCCAGCGCGCAGCAGGCCAAGGCCCTGTGGAGGCTGCGCGAGACGATCAACGAGGCGCAGAAGCCGGAAGGCGGTAGCATCAAGCACGACGTTTCGGTGCCGGTTTCGAAAGTGCCGGACTTCATCGCCCGCGCCACGGCGGCGTGCGAGGCGCAGTTGCCGGGCATCCGTCCGGTCGCTTTCGGACATGTTGGCGACGGGAACATCCACTTCAATTTGAGCCAGCCCACCGCGACGGCGAAGCACGGCGCGCCGCGCGCCGAATTCCTCGCCCGCTGGCACGAGTTCAACCGTATCGTCCACGACATCGTCGCCGACCTCGACGGCTCGATCTCCGCCGAGCACGGCATTGGCCGCCTCAAGCGCGAGGAGCTTGCCCATTACAAGCCTGCGGTCGAAATCGAGCTCATGCGGACGCTCAAACGCGCCCTCGATCCCAAGAACATCATGAACCCCGGAAAAGTCGTCCCATGAGCGGCTACATCGCACCGATTCAGGAGATGCGCTTCGTTCTCGAGGAGGTCGCCGGACTTGCCGAGGTGGCCGGAATGCCGGGCGGCGAGAACGCCACGCCCGATCTGGTCGCCCACATCCTCGAGGAAGCAGGGAAGTTCGCTTCCCAGGTCCTGGCGCCGCTCAACCGGGTCGGCGATGTCGAGGGGGCGGTGCTCGAAAACGGGGTGGTCCGGACCGCGCCCGGATTCAAGGCTGCCTATAAGCAATGGGTCGCCGCCGGCTGGAACAGCGTGCCGTTCGATCCCGAGCATGGCGGCGGCGGGTTGCCCTGGGTCGTGGCGACGGCGGTCAACGAGATGTGGCAGGCGTCGAACATGAGCTTCGCGCTGATGCCGCTGTTGACCCAGGGCGCGATCGAGCTCCTGGCCGAGCACGGCAGCCGGGAACAGAAGCGCCTCTACCTCGACCGGATGATCGCCGGCGAATGGGGCGGGACGATGAACCTGACCGAGCCCGGCGCCGGCTCTGATGTCGGGGCGTTGCGCACCCGCGCGATTCCTGCCGACGGCCATTACAAGATCGTCGGCCAGAAAATCTTCATCACCTACGGCGAGCAGGACTGGACCGACAACATCGTCCATCTCGTGCTGGCCCGCACGCCCAACGCGCCGCCCGGACCCAAGGGCATCTCGCTGTTCATCGTTCCCAAGTTCGCTGTCGAACCGGACGGACGGCTGGGCGCGCGCAATGACCTGCGCTGCGTTTCGCTCGAACACAAACTTGGCATCAACGCTTCGCCGACCTGCGTCATGGCCTATGGCGACGGCGGCGGCGCCACCGGTTTCCTGGTCGGCGAGGAAAATCGCGGTCTCGAGTACATGTTCACCATGATGAACAACGCCCGCCTCAATGTCGGGCTGCAAGGGGTGGCGATCGCCGACCGCGCCTATCAGCAGGGGCGCGATTTCGCCCGCACCCGGGTGCAGAGCCGCGAACTGGGAAGCCCGGATCCCAACCCGGCGCCGATAATCCGCCATCCCGACGTCCGCCGGATGCTGCTCGCCATGCGGGCGCAGTCCGAAGCGGCGCGCGCTCTCGCCTATTCCGCGATGGCCTCGCTCGACCTCGCCAAACGTCATACCGATCCCGCCGAGCGCGCCCGCCATCAGGCGCGGGTCGATCTCCTTACTCCCGTGGTCAAGGCGTGGTCGACCGATGTCGGGGTGGAAGTCGCCTCGCTCGGCATCCAGGTCCATGGCGGGATGGGTTTCATCGAGGAGACCGGGGCCGCCCAGCACTATCGCGATGCCCGCATCGCGCCGATCTACGAAGGCACCAACGGCATCCAGGCCAATGACCTGGTATTTCGCAAGCTCGGCCGCGATCGCGGCGCGGCGGCTTCGGCGTTCTTTGCCGAAGTGGCGGCGCTCGATGCCGAATTGGCGGGAGCTCCCGGCGACGACCTGGCCGCAATCCACCGCCAACTCTCCGCCGGCCTCGCGCCGCTGCGACAGGCGACCGACTGGCTTGTCGCCACACTGGCCCAGGAACCGCGAGCGGCGGCGGCTGGGGCGGCTCCTTATCTGCGGCTGTTCGGTCTCGTCGCCGGCGGCTACTTGATGGCCAGGAGCGCGCTCGCCGCCAAGGCGGCGCTCGCCGGCCGCGGCGACTCGGGCTTTTATGCAGCGAAAATCGCCTGCGCGCGCTTCTTCGCCGACCATCTCCTGGCGCAAGCGCCGTCGCTGCTTCATCCGATCGTCGCCGGCGCGGCGAGCGTGTTGCGTCTCGACGAAGATCGATTTTAAGCCGCTCTTAACCTCGCCGCGCGATCTTGTGAAGCGCGTCGCGCGCGCCACGCCGACGAAAATTCTTGGCGCGTGGGCCAATTTTTTCTTGCAAAGCGACTCGATTGGTCCCAAATAGCGATGCTTGTACATCGGCCCTTTCTTTCAGGGGGATAGCGCGAGAGATGGCAAGCAAGGGTTCTGTCGCCAAGTTGGGCGTTGTAGCTGGGGGACGTCGCGGCGACGCGACACCGAAGGCGAAGGTGGGGACCGCAGCTCAAGTGCAGCCGGTTCTGGTGGCGCGGGCGGAAGCCGACGTTACGGCGAAGGACTACTTCGTCGAGCGGAACGGTTTGCGTTTTGCCGGCACGCACCTGATCGTCGAGTTGTGGGACGCCAAGAACCTCGACAATCTCGAGATCGCCGATCGCGCCATGCGCGAGGCTGCCGCGGCGGCCGGCGCCACCGTGCTGCATATCCACCTGCATCACTTCCAGCCCAACGGCGGGCTGACCGGCGTCGCAGTGCTGGCGGAAAGCCATATCTCCATCCACACCTGGCCGGAGCGGCGCTACGCCGCGCTCGACATCTTCATGTGCGGCGCTTGCGACCCTTATAAGTCGATCCCGGTCATCCGCCAGGCGTTCGAGCCCGGCGCCGTGCAGCTCGTCGAGCAGCGCCGCGGAGTGATGGCGTGAGCGATGCGCTGGGACCGGGGGACTGGTTCCAGGAAAAGCTCTTCCCCCACGTTCGGCAGACCTTCGAGATCACGAACGTCCTGTTTCGCCAGCGCACCGAGCACCAGGACCTGGTGATCTTCGAGACGCCGACCTATGGCCGCGTGCTTGCGCTGGACGACATCATCCAGGTCACCGAAAAGGACGAATTCGTCTACCATGAGATGATGACGCACGTCCCGATGCTCGCCCATGGCCGCGCCAAGGGCGTGTTGATCATCGGCGGCGGCGACGGCGGCATCTTGCGCGAGGCGCTCAAGCACAAGGGCGTGCGTCGCGTCACCATGGTTGAGATCGATCGCGGCGTGGTCGACATGTGCCTCAAATACATGCCGTCGATTCCGCGGAAAGCCTTCGACGACCGGCGAACCAATCTGGTGATCGACGATGGCGCGCGCTTCGTGGCGACGACGGGCGACAAGTTCGATGTGGTGATCGTCGATTCGACCGATCCGATGGGCCCGGGCGAGGTTCTATTCACGGAAGACTTCTATCGCCATTGCCGCCGGATCCTCGCCAAGGGCGGCATCCTGGTGAATCAAAACGGCGTGCCGTTCATGCAGGCCGACGAGGTCACCATGACCTATCGCCGCCGGCGCAAGTCGTTCAAGGACGTCGGGTTCTACGTCGCCGCCGTACCGAGCTATTACGGCGGCTTCATGACCCTGGGCTGGGCGTCCGACGAAAAGGAGCTGCGGGCGGTTCCACTGGCCATGCTGAAGCGCCGCTTCGCCGCCGCCCGGCTCAAGACGAAGTATTACACCCCTGAAATACACCGCGCCGCATTCGCGCTGCCGCAGTTCGTCCAGAACCACGTGCGCTGAACGCGCAAGTCGGTGTTTCGAAGCTCTTGTGGCGATCCGCGACGATGGAATCTGGTCCGCCATGTTGCGCCATCGTGGCTTGTGTTCGACGGCCGGACCAGTCACAGGCCTCTACGACGTGAGATGCGCACCCCTCCTCGTCCTGAGCTTGACGAAGCATCGAGGACGGGTGGACGCGTCGACCCGACGGCAAATATACAGCCGAGCTTGAATGGTTCCTTGAAGCTCTGAACCGGGGCGCGGCGCGTCGTCATCGCTTTTCGACTTGCCGGCTCACCCCCAATAATCTGCATTGGAGTATGATCCGCTAAGATTGAATCGTCGGTTTTACCCCTCGCCCTTCGACAGGCTCAACATGAGGATGGGCGTGCGAGTCGAAGGACGAACCATGAGGGCGCGCGATATGATTACGCTAAAGCGGATCACGCTCTAATTTGGCTGTTCAGCGGAGGAGATCCATGACCGCAAAAGCGGCCGAGCCTGTGATGCGCTTCTCGATCTTCTCGGTCCAGGACCACCATCCGAGTCTGCCGCGTACGGTGCCCGAACTCTACGCCCAGGTGGTCCGCCAGGCGCAACTCGCCGAGGCGCTCGGCTACGACTCTTACTTTTCGGCCGAGCATCATTTCCACGAATACGGCGCGGTGCCCAACCCGGCGGTGATGCTGACGGCGATCGCCCAGAACACCAAACGCATTCGCCTCGGCTCGGCGGTGGCAATCCTGCCGTTTCATCACCCGCTGACCGTGGCGGAGAACTACGCCATGGTCGACGTCTTGTCGGGC
>DATFES010000482.1:0-2904 GCA_035250945.1 Alphaproteobacteria bacterium
CGCCGGTACAATCCCCCGATCTTGCAAGACCACGCTGTCAGGACTTTTTGCGTTGCTCAGATTGCGCCTGCAGTTCGGAAAACCCGGCAGCGGCCTCCTGGACATCAGCCGGGAAGTCCGACATCTCCTGCACCTGGCGGATCTCGATCACCTCGTTCTCCGAGGCGGGGCAGCGTTTGGCCCATTCCACCGCCTCGTCCTTCGAGCTCACCTCGATCATCCAGTAGCCGCCGAGCACCTCCTTCGCCTCGGCGAACGGACCCTCGGTTACCTTGGCGTTTCCGCCGGAGAAGGAAACGCGCGCGCCCATCGAGGGCGGATGGAGGCCGTCAAGCGCCAGCAGCACCCCGGC
Organism: Alphaproteobacteria bacterium; assembly: GCA_035250945.1. Taxonomy (GTDB): domain Bacteria; phylum Pseudomonadota; class Alphaproteobacteria; order CACIAM-22H2; family CACIAM-22H2; genus DATFES01. The sequence continues at coordinate 353 of DATFES010000482.1, forward strand.
CTTCTGCAGTGACTCGTTGTATTTCATCATCGCCGCAACGGCCTTGGCGTCCGGCATCGCTCCCGGCGCCGCCTTCTCGTATCCCTTTGGGATCATCAGCATCATGAATCGCATTGATCGACCTCCTGTGGGCGATATGCGTCGTAACCTCGGCAATCGCAGGCGGTCCGTCGCTCACGGCGCCACATAGACCATCCACGAGACGCCGAAGCGATCGGCGACTATGCCGAAGCGCGGCGAGAAGAACGTCTTTGCCAGCGGCATCTGCTCTTTGCCGCCGTCGGCGAGCGCACCGTACAGCCGTTCGGCCTCGGCTTCGTTCGGCACCGTCAGCGAGAGGGAAAATCCTTGGAAGCTCGGATGTCCTGCGCAACTTCCGTCGGACGCGAGCACCGTCGTATCGCCGATACGAATGCTGGAATGCATCACCTTCTCGCCGTCGACCGGCGGGGCCATCGTTCGATCGGGATTTTCCTTGAACCGCATCATCATTTGCACCTCGGCGCCGAGCGTGCGGCGGTAGAACTCGATCGCCTCCTCGCAGCGGCCATCGAAAAAAAGATAGGGTTGGATCTGCATGACGGTTTCCTTTCACGGGGCAGGGTTGTTGGGCGAAAATGCGACGGAACGGCGGTGCTGCGCGATACGCCTGCCGGATGTGACGCTTTCGCCCGCCGGGACTCGTTAGAACCGCGGAGTCTCCGACGGGCTGCTTGCGCCGGTCGCGCGAGGCCCTAATCGCGCGACATTGTCATGAATGACAGCATGCATCGGCGTCGCTTCGGCCGTACTTGTCGTGGTGGCGCAGCCACGCTTGCCCTTGGCCGTCGAGATCGGGCATCCCACCCCAGCCCTCGCCTCGACCGAAGGGCGTCAAGTCGAGGTACTGATACGTGCCGACCAACGGATCGAGGCCGCGCGCGTATGTCGAATAGGTATGAAAGACATCGTCGCCGTGACGCAAGAAGACGCTCGCCCCCGGCAGCTCGCACGAGGCGGACGAGATCGTGCCCGCTTCAACGAGCGCGGTCGCGTCTTGGTAATTCCACTCAGCGCTTCCCTTGGCCTCGTCCAGCGTGACGTGGAAGTCGTAGTTGAAGTCGCTCCCGAACGACGAGTACCACGGGACGGTCCATCCCATACGGGCCTTGAACGGCGCAATCTTGGCCAAGGGCGCGCGCGATACGAGAACGAGCGAGGTATCGCGCGCGTGAAGATGCGCCAGATGGGGTACGTTGTCGGCGACGTGGGAACAGCCTGGACAACCTTCGTCCCACGGCGCGCCCGACTTTCCCGGCGGTGCCGCGCCCGGATCGAACATGAAGTGGTAGACGATGAGCTGACGGCGGCCGTCGAACAGGTCGCGAAGCGTCGCGCGGCCATTCGGGCCGTCGAAGGCGTACGCCTTCTCGATCCTGACCATCGGCATACGACGGCGCTCGGCGTTGAGCGCATCGCGCCACCGCGTGAGCTCCTTCTCCTTGGCGAGAAGCGCTTTGCGTGCAACCAGCCATTCCTCGCGGGTGACGACTCTCCGATGCGACATGTTATTCCCGTCCATGGCGCCCGCTCCTAAAGATCGATGAAAGTCTTGAAGCCGCCGTAGATCAACCGCTTGCCGTCGAAGGGTATCCCCCGCGGGTCCATCATCTCGGCGAGGCGAGGATCCTTCATCACCTTGGCATTGACGCGGTCGCGCTGCGCGCGCGATTTGTAGGTGATCCATGCGAAAACCACGGTTTCGCCCGCCTTGAGCTTGACGCTGCGCGGGAACGAGGTGAGCTTTCCCACCTTGACGTCATCGGCGATGCACTCCTTGACCTCGAGCGCGCCGTGCTCGCGCCAGACTTTGCCAGCCTTCTGGGCCATGCGGCGGTAAGCAGGAAGGTTCTTCTTCGGAACCGGCACGATGAATCCGTCGACATATTTCATTGGAACCTCACAAGGCTGTCTGGTTTCAGGAAAGGGCGCGGAGATCCGCCCGCAGGCGATCGGGCCTCGAGGCGGCGACAAGGTCCTCGGTCGCCACCTGGGCGCGCCTCCACAGCGGCAAAGCGGTGGCGAGCCGCCTTCGCCCCGCGCGTGTCAGCGCCATGACGCGGCTGCGCTTGTCCGCCGCGTCGACCATCACCTTCACGAGGCCGCGGCGTTCGAGCGGCTTGAGATTGGCGGTGAGCGTCGTGCGATCCATGGCGAGCAGAGCCGAGACTTTGCCGATGCTCGGCGCTTCGGCGCGGTTGAGCGACATCAACAGCGAGAACTGGCCGTTGGTCAGCCCCACCGGCCGCAGCGCGTCGTCGTATCGCCGGGCCACCGCCCGCGCCGCCCGCTGAATGTGGAGACACATGCAGGTATCGCGGACCTTGGGCGTGATCCCGGCGGGAAGCTCGTCGCGTCTCGGCATCGGCCAATAATGTTGATATCAACATAACTGTCAAGACCGAATCCGCGCCGCCGTCGAACCGGGCGGAAATGGGAGTCCCTACTCGATCACTCGGCCGGCGCGGCCAATGAGCGATCCAGGAACGGCGATGCCGATTTCGCGCGCCACG
>DATFES010000507.1:0-2705 GCA_035250945.1 Alphaproteobacteria bacterium
GATCATCTCGCGAACCGCTTGCGGGTAGCCGGTGAACGCCCACAGCACCGGGCACGCCGGTTCCGGGCCAGCTTCGCCGATATAGCCATCGGTGAAGCACACGATCAGCGACGCATCGATTTCGCTCGCGACATGGGCGAACAACGGACGCATGTCCGTGCCGCCGCCGCCGCGCGGGTCGAATTCGATGTCGTCGCCCGGCCGGAACGTATCGACGCGGGTGACGCGCACGTCGCCATACACGACGACAAGCTCGTCGATCACGTTCTCGTCGAGCGCCGCCTGCGCCTCGACCTTGATCGCCGCCAGCGCGATATCATCCATCGAGCCTGACGTATCGATCAGGAACGCCGCCCGGTTGACGCCCTCGCGCTCGCGGCCCGGCAAGTACAGCCCGCCGCCGATGAAACGCCGGTTCGGCCGCGACCATGTTTCGGTCGTCGCCGCGCCGCCGTCGAAAAAGGCGCGCAAGGTCTCGCGCCAGTCTTGCGGCGGATGGTCCGACCGCTCGATTTCGCGCATCACATGGCCGGGCGCGTCGCCGCGTTTGGCCGCCAGCATGGCGGCTTGCCGCAGCACGCGTTCCCAGCGGGCGTCTTGGTCGGCAAGCTCGGCGGCGTCGGCGGCGGCGTCGATAACCTCGCCGCAGCGTCCGGGATCGCCGGACGATTGCGGGCCAGCCTCTTGGCCGTCGCCTTCCTTGCCGTCGCCGTCTTCCTGGCCCTCGCCTTCACCGGCACCGCCAGCGCCCTGGGGGCCTTGCTGATCGCCTTGGCCGCCGGGGGAGCTACCCTGGCCGCCCTGGCCTTGCTCGCCATCCTGCGGGCTTTGCTGGCCGCCTTGCGGGCCATCCTGGCCGTCCTGGCTTTCGGCATCGGCGTCGCCCTGGCTTTCGCCCTGAGCTTCGCCGTCGTCGCCTTCGTCCTGGCCGTCAGCATCGCCTTGATCGTCGTCGGCCTTGTCGCCCGGCTCGCCGCCGCTTTCGCCGTCGCCGCCGTCGGATTTCTGCGGCTGCGGTTGCTGCGGTTGCCGTTGCCGGTCAAGCTCGCGGGTCCGGTAAATGTCTTCCGCCGACATGCCACGAAATCGTTCATCGATCAGCGCGCCGCTGGGCAGGATCAGCCCGGCGTCGATCAGATCGGGGTTGATCGCGTAGTCGCAAGCGATGTTCCATTCTTTCGGATCGCGACCGGCGCGCCGGGTATGATGCCGCCGCGCGTCGTGTTCGGATTCATGCGCCTGCACGCCGAGCAATTCGTCCTGGCTCAGCGTGGCGACGAAATCCGGATTGTAGAAATGCCGGCGGCTGTCGGTCGCCATCGTCGGGATTTGCCGCGAAGCGACCGGCTCGACCTGCGACACCAAAACGCCATAGAACGTCCGTTCCAGGATCAATTCCGCGCGCGCCTTGGCGACGCGGTCGGCGGCGAGCGCCGCCGCCTTGTCGTTTGTCTCCATTTGGTTTGCTCCATTGGTTTCGCCGTTTGCAAGCGGCGAGTAGGGGGTTCACGCCTACTGCAATCGGCAGGGCCGCGCCCTGCCGATCACGCTAGGCATTTTTAGCCGAGCAAGGATTCGACATCGCGCAAAATATCGTCGGCCGACTTGGCCACCGATTTCCGCACCGTGTCGTTTTCGCGAAGCGTCTCGGCGTCTTCGGCGCACAGTTCCTTTTTGATGCGCGCCGCGATGGCGTCGAGGCCGGGATCGTTGTCGAGGTTGAACGCGGGCAAGAGATCGGCAAGCTCGCGCACGTTCTCGACCAGCGTATGGCTGAAAAAGCTGCGCGATTTCGCGCCAGCCTTTTTGTAGTCTTTCAGCTTGGCGGCCATGTGCCCGACCACTTCGGCGATCTGCTTGCCGGTATGCTTCATGGCGTCGGCCAGCACCGCATCCGACGTATCGATAAGCTCGCGCCGGATATCCTCGACCGTCTCGGCGTCCAGCACGTCGGAGCGAAAATCGTCCGCTTCCGGCACCGGAAAGGTCTTGGTATTGAGGCGAAACTTGCTGCGGATTTCGTTCGGATGCGGATAGTCACTGGCGTCGAACAGGCCGTTCAGCGCCCGCCGCCGCTCTTCGATGAAGCGCGGATAATCGGCGCAGAAGTCATCCGCCGCAGCATCAAACTCGCGCTTGAGCTTGCGAAACTCGGTGGCGAATTTTTCATGCAGCAGGTTGGGCAGGATGCGCACGCCTTCGTCGCACCACGGCTTGGTCATGGTGTAATGCAGCCGCCGCGCCTTGGCGACGATGGAGTTGATCGCTTCCAATCGCTTGGCCTCGATCAACAGTTTATGATAGCGGCCGGCGTCGCTCGCCGCGTTGTGATCGCGGTTGATCTTGTCGGTCACTTTCTTGTCCAGCTTGCGCGCGGTCCATTGCGATATATCGACCGTCACCAGCGTCGCCTTGCGGCTCAGCGGGCTCGCGATTTTCTTCGGGTTCATGGGGGGGGGGACTCCATTGGTTTGACGCCGTTGCAAGCGGCGCGGTGTTCGACCAGTGAACACTGTGGAACGGCGCGAGGTTTCCCCCCGCGCCGCTCGGCAGCGGTCACGACTGCATGATGACGTGCTGGTTTTTCACCGCCCACAGCGAATAGGCGGCGGTCTCTTTCAGCTTGGCGTCGTGCGCCGTCGCATCGTGCATCAAGAGCACCTGATGCTCGTCCTTGAGGCGTCCGGCGTATTTCACGATCTGCG
>DATFES010000510.1:0-5983 GCA_035250945.1 Alphaproteobacteria bacterium
GTCCAAAGCTGTCGTTCGCCGCCGCCACCCGACAGCGTTCGCGTCACGAACAGGATCTTCATCTCGGCTCCGGCGGGGCCCGGAACGCGAACTCGTTGCAGCCAAGACCGCCGCCGCAAGTCGACAAATAAACGAGATCGAAACCGCGGGCGCGGAAGAACTCGAAAATCTGCTCCGGCTTCGCGACCTCGAACGGCCAGCCGCCTACCCAGTCGACGAGGTCGGTCCACGCCGACATCCCGCGTCCGCCGGTGTATCCGCGCCACGACTTGAGGGGATTTCCGCGCAGCGTATCGCGCAAAATCGTCGGACCCCACAAAAGACCGAAAGACGGAACGACCAACAACCAGCGCGTCCACGGCGGCATTCGATTATAGGCGCGCTTTATCCGCGCCCACACGCGGGACTGGCGGCCCTGGTCGTTGTAAATGGAGATCGCCAACGTTCCGTCGGGACGCACGAGTCGCGCGACGTTCTCCAGCGCGCGCCACATCTCTCCGGTGTGATGCAGAACGCCCCAGGAATACACGACATCGAAAGTTCCCAGGCCGGAGAGATACTCGACGTCGAGGACCGAGCCTCTTTCGACGCGCCACCGGACCCCGTCGGACGCGTCACGGCGGCGGAGCTCCATCGTACATGCGACGGAATTAGGGTCGAAATCGAACGACACGACTTCGGCGCCAAGCCGCCGCGCGGCGAGGCTGAACAGGCCGCTCCCCGAGCCGACGTCGAGAAATCGTCGCCCCTCGAGGCTGTCCACGCGCAGAATGCGCCGAACCGATTCCTCGGCCTGGGTGATGCGATCGGGCGTCAGCCGCTCGAGAAAGCGCCGCCAGTTGCTGCCGAATTCGAAGCGCGGCTCGGACGCTGGGATCGTTTCGGTCGACAATGCATGGGTCCTTGCAACGCTGAAGTCGAGCTTTCTGCATACGGGGGTCCGCTCGGCGTTCGATCGGCTTTCCGTCGACCGGACCGACCGTATCGGCCGTCAGTTCACGCCGTAGCCGTTATCGTCGCGGCCGTCGACGCGGCGGGAGCGCGCGCGATGCATACGACGTAAGGCGAAGTCAAGGAATTCGCCGGCAGGCGAAATCCGATCCTCTCCAAGCCCCAGATGATCCTCGACAACCCGCCTGTGACGATGCGAAACGGCAGATGCAGGAACGTACCCTCGAAGCGCTGGGCGCGCAGAACATACCAATTTGCCGACAGGAAATACGCGCACGATTCGACGTCGAAGCCGGCCCTCTGGTGGGCCTCGGCGAGCTGCTCGCGATCGAGCGGAAGATGCAAGTCATAGATTTTTTGATCGATGCGACGCTGAAAGACGCCCAGCAACCCGCTAAGATTGGGGATGATCGTGATCGCCATGCCGCCCGGCCGAAGATAGGCGCGACATGCGGCAAGCGCCGACGCCGTATCGTCGAAATGCTCGATGACGCCGAACGAGACGACGACATCGAACGCAGACTGCATGTCGGATGGCGGATCGAAAAAATCGGCTTCAACAATACGTCCCGGTACGCCTGCGGACTCGAGAATCTCCGCCGCCTTGGCGCACCCGGTCGACGAATAATCGAGCCCGACGATGTCGAAACCGAACTCGCGCCTGAAATAGGGCAGCCAGGCCGAACGCGCGCAACCGATCTCCAACAAGCGCGCGTTGGCCGTGCCGAGACCGGCGAAGCAGCGGCGGAACAGCGCATCGAAGCGCCGGTTGGCGTGGTTGGCGATGTCGCCAAGACGCGGGTCGACCGGCGCGGGAAGGGCGTCTCCGCGCCATAGCTCGTCCCAGTAGGCGTGCGGAACGCGTGCGGATGCGGGCGGTAAGGCTGGGGCCGACATGCGACAGAGTCCAACTCCGCGCCGGGGCCCGTGCAGACCGCGGGGCAGGTAGTTCGTATCGGGAAAGATAGTACGAAATCGCGCTGTCCGACAAGAAGGCGCCGCCGGGCGCCGTTTCGCCGCGGACGCGACTATCGTCATTCGACACGGCGGGCCACCGCCAGCACATTCGCATAGAAGGCGGCGGTGCGATCGAGCCTATCCAACCCGATCGCGACCGCATTGACCGCTGCGCTGAGCGCCACGAACGGCGGCAAGGAGAAGCCCTTGGCGACGTGGCGAACGGGGCCGCCGCCAAGCGCGGTGTTCATCCAGTTCAAGAAGAACCGGCCGGTGGTGCTGCCGATCGCGCCAATCGGCGAAAGTTCCACCACCTCGAAACCCGCGGCGAGCAGACGCTGCATCCCGTGGACGGTCACCCGGCGATAGTCATGCGGCGCGCCGTGTTCGTTATAGGCAAAGGGCGCCGATGCGATCAACATGCCGCCCGGCCGCAAGACCCGACGCATTTCGCCGAGCAAGAGGTCGAGATCGACGACGTGCTCGATCACCTGGGTGCACACGATTGCGTCAACCGACGCCGATTCGAACGGCCACGGCGCGCCGGCGGCGACCAAAACATCCGGATTGCCATCGCTGCCCTCGATGTCGAGCCCGACATAGCGCGCCTCGGGGCCGAGCCAGCCGCGATAGGGGCGATGGCCGCATCCGACGTCGACGACGGCGCCGCGGAGCATGGGAAGCAGACGCCTCAACGCGCGATGGAGGCCGCGGGCCGTAAGCCACTGGAAATGCCAAGGCCGTTGAAATGGGTGGCGGCCGCAAATCGCATCGTACACCCGGTGATACGCCGCGCCGAGCGCGCCCCGCGGCGGTTGGTGAACCCGATCGCTCACCGCGCGGGCGCCTCGTTCGGCACGCCGCTACGGCCGTCCCGTGGCCGCTTGCGCGCCACATAGGTCGCGATGCCGTAGGTTTGACGCCAGATCTGCCAGCGCTCGTAGATCGGGACCAGAAGACGATCCAGACTCGACAACGGATTCGCCATGACAAACCGGAGATTATCCTTCGCTCCGCCTCGCAGATTCATGCGGCGAAAATATTCGATGCGCGTCTCGGGCACGTCTTCGAATCGCATCGGCGGGCGGCCGAATGCCCGGCGGGCGAAGTGCTTGAGCCAGCCGACCGGGCGCATTTCGAAGATCGAGTCGTCGCTGTGGATTGCGACCAGCCGCATGTCGACCGCGTCGAGATACCGTTTCACGGCGGCGCCGGCGTAGAAATAAAGATGGCGCGGAACGTCTTCGCGGAAGAGGTAGCGCGAGGACACGCTGGAGAAATTGGTCACAAGAAAAACGAACAGCCCATCCGGATTGAGCACCTCCGCGGCCTTGCGGAAATAGGCCATGGGGTCGTGGACATGTTCGAGCACCGCCCATGCTGTCACGGCGTCGAATCCCCCGGAGAAATCCTCGATTTCGGTGAATGGGCGACGATGAACCTCGAAATCGTCGATCGGGCGCGCGTTCGACGCCGGCTCGACCCCGACGACGTCCCAGCCTCGCGCGCGCATGAACCGGGGAAAGTTTCCGTTCGCGCATCCGACATCGAGAAGGCGCGGCCGACGGCCCTCGGGCAGTTGGATATCGGCGAGAAACCGGGCTTGGCGGGCGTAGCGCCGTTGATGTTGCCGATCGTCGCGCTCGAAACCGGCGAAAAAATCGTCGGGATAGAACGCGTCCATCGCCGCCTGCGTGGGCCTCGGATTGACGAAGCCGAGCCCGCAGCGCTTGCATTCGACGACGGTGAACCAGCGATCGCGCGCATAATGCGTGTCCGGCATGCGATAGACCGGCGCCTGATCGTCGGCGCCGCACAGGTTGCAGACGACCCGCTCCAACCCAGGTGTCGCGGAGGATTCTATTCCAGATGGCGTCACAGTCAACCCAACAACCTATGGCGGCTCCGGCCGAACCGGCGCCGGTTCGCCGGCCGGCATTCTATGGCGAAGCGCAAGGAATATCAGCGCCGTCGAGATCGCGTATACGACGCTGGTCGCCAAGGCGATGCCGGCCACGCCGAGCCAGCGCATGAACACGAGATTGAGCGCGATATTGGCGAAGAAATTCAGCGACGCGATCAAGGCGATATCGCGGTTGCGGCCGAGCGCGCTCAACATGCGCACGCCGATCAGTCCGAGCAGATAGAACGGCAGCTGCAACAGATAATAGGTCTGAATCTCGGCGATGAGCGCGCCTTCCCGCGCTCCGAGCGCGTCGCGCACGAAAAGCGCATCGACGATCGGTCCGGAAATCGCCACCAAGATCGATGTCGCGGGAACCGCCGTCGCCAGCGTCGCTCCGGCGAGACGGCGAATTGTCCGGCGGGCGCGTGTCCAATCCTGCGCTGCCGCGTACTGGGAGAATCGCGGCAACGACACGACGGAGATCGGCAGGGCGACGAAGGTGAGAACGACCGCGACGAGCCTGCCTCCATAGTTGAGCATCGACACGCTTCCCGGCCCGAGCCAAGCGGCCATCGCCTGATCGACAAGCTGCGTCGAACCCATCATCGCCGCCCCGAAGGCGAGCGAAGCACACTGGGCAAGCGCCCGCCGCGTCGGCGCATCGAGCCCTCGCCACCGCGGGACAAGCGGCACATCGAACGCCGCCGCAAAAGGCAGCAGTGCGGCGATTTCGAGCCCGGCGCCAAGCAGATATGCCACCGCCAGCATCTCGACCGTTGCCCCCTGTCCCCACCACAGGATCACCAAGGCGCTCACTGCCGGGGTCGTCACCGGCAGCAGGGCCACGGCGGCGAAGCGCTGCTGCGCGTTGACAAGCGCGCCGCAAAAACCCGCGAGCGTCTGCAGCACGGCGAGCGGCGCGAGGATCGCCAGCAATGCCGTGGCGAACGCCTGCTTGTCGGCCGCAAATCCGCCGCCAATGAGGCGGATAATCTGCGGGGCCGCCAGCGCGAGAAGGACGCCGATCGCTATCGTGAAAGCGGCCATTAGCGAGAGAAGATTCGCCGCAAAGGCGCGCGCACGCGCCTCGTCATGGTTCTGTCGCAGTTCGACATAAATCGGCACGCTCGCCGATGCGATCGAGCCGGATAGAACCGCGGCGAGGGTCGTCGGAACCAGCAACGCCACGAAGAACGCATCGATGTCGTCGCCGGTCCCGAAGCGGTGCGCGATGACGACATCGCGGCCGACCGCGGCGAGCTTGGCGATCGACGACATCGCGGCAACGATCGCGGCGGCGGCCAACAGCGAGTTCGAGGACGCGAGCGACGTCCGCGCGGCGCCAAGCAGGCGGCGCGTCAGCGTGGCGCGGTCGATCATGGGCCGACTCAACTGGCGGGCAGGCGCGAAACCGGCCGGGCGCCGGCGGCCGGCACACGCGGTCTAATGCGTCTTCGATTATTCGCTTGCCGCCACCGGCGGGCGGAGTCGCGTGCGCATCCCGGCGACGCGCGCCATCGGCGTCGCGCCCGACGGCAGCTTGCGGCCGACATAGACGATATTGTGCTCCGAACCCTGCCGCAAATCGACGTCATGCGGCGCGCTCGTTCGCCATGTGGGATCGGGGCATGGCCCGGAAGTCTCGATATAGAGCCGACGGTTCGCATCATAGCAGAAGTTGCCCGGCAGCTCCTGATTCTTCGCCCAGTCGAGAAGCGCCGCACCGACCTCGAACCCGACGAGCCCGAGCCACAACGTCTCGAAGCCGGCGGCGGTCAGCGTATCGACGACGTCGCCGTGCGACAGCGAGCGCATGTGCTGCCAGCGATGAAAAGCCGAATCGCAGTTCGGACAATAGACCGTGCCGGATTCGAGGTTCTCGCGATTGGGGCAGGTCAGGACGACGATAGCGTCGTCGGCGAGCAGCCCGCGCCAATGCGCCAGCAGCGAGGGAGTTTGCCGATCGGTCACATGCTCGATGACCTCGAGACAAAACAGCGCGTCGAACCGTGTTTCGCTTTCGGGTCCGACGACGCCGAGAAATCCGGATTTCGCTTCGAGCCGGTCTGAGATCACCCGCGCCCGGGCCTGCGAAGGCTCGTACGCCGCCGCCCGAATCCCGCGATCCAGCAATGCCTCGACAAGATGCCCGCCGCCGCCGCCGAAGTC
>DATFES010000540.1:0-3261 GCA_035250945.1 Alphaproteobacteria bacterium
AACCAATGACTGCGATGATGCCAATCGCCGATCCGGTGCAGTCCGGTGATGCCGGAACGAAGCCGCCCGATCCCCTCCGCGCAGCGGCCGAGATTCGCCTCCGCGTACCCCTTGGCGACGGAACTCTCGCCCAGCCACAAGGGCAAGTCGTGCCTGGCGGCGATCTGGGAGGCGGCGTCGGCGTATCGCAGCGCTACATCGTAGTCGCGCCGATTGTTCCGCATGCTGGCCGCAAACGTAAGCGCGAACGCCATGCTGTGCGCGTGGCCAAGCGCTTCGGCGAGCGCCAGCGCTTTGTCGAAGCAGGCCACGGCGCGGTCGGGAAAGCCTAAGAACCACAGCGCCCAGCCCGCATACAGCCGCGAAATGATTCCTGGCCGCTCGCCGTACACGAACAACCGGGTGCGGTCGCTGTCCAACCCATCCAGCGCGTCGTCGATCGCGATGGCCCTATCGGTGTGCTCGACCGCTTCGGCGAAACGGCCAAGGAAAAACAAGGTCGAGCCGAGCGCTCGATGCGCAAGCGCGTGCTGCAGGGCGTCCTCGTTCTGTTGCGCGCGATTGGCGATGCGAACGGCCAAGTCATGCGCCCGCTGCAACTGGCCGCGCGCGAGATAGCAATTCCAAAGACCGCGAAGAATCGGAAAAAGCTCGCTCCACTTGCCAAGCTCCTCGCATAGCGCCTGGGCACGGTCGTAGGCGCGCTCCACGTCGATTCCCGAATGACCCTTCGTGGCGACGAGAGGCACCGCAAGGGCCAGCTGCAACGCGAGTTCCTGCTCAGAACGCTCGCGGCTGGCGGGCTGCGTCACCAGCGCCTCGAGCGCCTTCGAGAAGTGGACGATCGCCTCGACGTTCGCCGACCGGCGCATCGCTATTTCGCCTGCCCGCCGCCAATATTTGACGGCCTCGCCATGCAATCCCGCTTGGGCCAAGTGATGGGCGAGAACCTCGGGCTCAATGGCGATGGTTTCTGGGAAGCGTTCTTCGAGCACCGAGGCGATGCGGGCATGCAGCTGGTGGCGGCGGCTCTTGAGCAAGCTCTCGTAGGCGGCGTCCTGCACGAGCGCATGCTTGAAGGTGTAAACCGCTTCGGGCGGAGAACCGCGGCGAAAGACGAGCTCGGAGCGGACCAGCTCCTCGAGCGACGCGCGAAGCTGAGTTTCGGGCTGAAGGGCGACGTTGGCCAGCAGCTCGTAGGAGAACGCCCGGCCGATGACCGCGCCGATTTGCGCCACCTCCTTGACCGGCGCCAGGCGGCCCAAGCGCGCGAGCAGCGAATCGTGAAGCGTGGCCGGGATCGCCAGCGGCGGCAGCGGTCCGGAAAGCTCGAAATGGTCGCCAGCGTCTTTCAGCAGGCCCGACTCGATGACCGTCTTGGTCAGTTCCTCGACGAACAGGGGAATGCCGTCGGTCTTGACCAGGATCTGGTCGAGCACCTCGGGGGGCAGCGACTTGCCGCCGGCGACCTTGTCGACGATCGCCGCGCCGTGGCGGGGAGCGAGTCTTGACAGGGTGACCGTCACGACGTGCGGATATCCGGTCCATGGCGGAACGAATTCCGGACGAAAGTTGATGAGCGCCAGGACCGGCAGCGTCGACACGCGCTGTACGACCATGTCCAGGAACTCAAGCGTCGTCGGATCCATCCAGTGGGCGTCCTCGAAGACCGCGAGCACCGGCTGGCGTGAAGCGAGGCCCTGCAATTGTTCGACGAGCGCTTCCAAGGTCTTCCGCTTTAGTTGCCGGGGGTTGAGATCGAGCTTTGGATACGTAGGTTCGAGCGGGAGCGACAAGAGCGCGGCGATCAACGGCACCACGGCGCGCGTGTCGTCACTGCCGAGCGCAAGCAACGACTCGAGTTTTTCGAGTCGTGTCTCGGGGGGATCGGCGCGCTCGAATCCGGCGGCGCGCTCGAGCAGTCGGATGATCGGATAAAGCGCGGTGTTGGTGTGATAGGGGGAGCCGTAGTGGCTGATCGGCATGTACCCTTCGCCGAGCCGCTCGCGCAGCGAACGGACGATGCGGGACTTGCCTACGCCGGCCTCGCTGGTGAGGAGAACGACCTGCCCCTCGCCCGCCTTGGCGGACTGCCAGCGATCGAGCAACAGTGCGATTTCGTGCTCGCGTCCGACCAGCGGAGTGAGGCCTGCTCCGTGCATCGCCTCGAAACGGCTCTCGAGGCGACTTTCTCCCAGCACGCGCCACACAGGCACCGGCTCCCGAAATCCCTTCAAGGTGCGATCGCCGCGATGCTCGAGTTCGAACAATTCGCCCAGAAGATTGCGGGTCTCCTGACTGACGAAGACACTACCTGGGTCGGCGGCCGCTTGCAGGCGCGCCGCCAGGTTTGGCGTCTCGCCGACGATCGCATCCTTGTCCATCGTTCGCTCGCTGGCCATGTCGCCGACGACGACGATTCCGGTCGCGATTCCTACGCGCGCCGCCAGCGGCTCGCCGGTTGGCGTCGGCAACCGCCCCACCGCTTCGCTCACCAACAAGCCCGTGCGCACCGCCCGTTCCGCATCGTCTTCGTGCGCGCGCGGCCAACCGAAATAGGCGAGCACGCCATCGCCCATGAACTTCGCGACATGGCCCTCATAAAGACCTACTTGGCGCGCCACCTCGTCCTGGTATGTGCGGATCACCGCCGCCATGTCCTCGGGATCGAGCCGGCCCGACAGATCGGTCGACCCGATAAGATCGCAAAACATCACCGTCAGCGGCCGACGCTCGGCATCGGAATGCGCGACCGCAAGTTCTCTCGCGGCAGCCTTTGCGACTTCGGGCTCCGACTTGGACAATGTTGCCGGACGCGCCGCCAACGTTTTGATCGCCGCTTGCAGCCTCCGCCGGGGCCCGAGCGGAAGCCCCAGCATCGTCAAATCCTGATCGCTCAGATGCGGCAGGTCGCCGAGACCGACCGCGTTGTCGGCGAACGCTTGCGCGTATTGGCCGAGGCCGAGGTCTGCAAGCCAACGCTCAAGGTCATCCGCCACGCGATGGCGCTCCCCGTGCTCCGCGACGCCGGCCGAATGTAGAGGTCCAGGCAATCGTAAAGCGGTGTTTGAGGGTGCCCGAGCGACCGGTGCGCCCGTGCGCCGAAGTCGAGTGTATGACCGGTAAATTCACGTGTCCATCGAGGCGCCGCGGCGCTTTCTCGGCCTTGCCTAGCGCCCCTTGGCGCGACGGCTTTTGCGCTTGGCGCGGGCGATCGCCTGCTCGATCTTCGCCGCCGCGTCCTCGGGCCCGACCCACTTG
>DATFES010000542.1:0-2517 GCA_035250945.1 Alphaproteobacteria bacterium
CGAATATCCTCGCTCATTTGCTGCAATAGGCGATCGCGCGCGTCGAGCCTCGAGGATAGCGTCGCGAACTCCGAGCTGGTGATTTCATAATCGCTGTCGAGCGCCGTTGCGTTGCTCAGCAATAGCCGTCCCGCGCCGTCGCGAAGCTGGTAGCGGGCGATGATCGCGTAGCCGATGCGCGTGGGCGTGTCGTCGCGCCGCAAGGTGAGTTCGCGGCTTGGCTCCTGGAGCTGGACCGACAGCACATAGCGCGGCTGCGCCGGCTGGCCCTGCGGCGTCAACCCGTCGAGGAGATAATTGCGAAGAATTTGGCCGCTGCGATCGGCGATCAGGGCGACCTGGACCGCCGCCAGTTCGTTCGACACCCGCGCGCCGTCGTCGCGCGTTCCGTAGACCGGCTGGAAGCCGCACGCGGAGAGCAGGGTGAGCGCCGCGATCAAGGCCCGATGTACACGCAAGGCCGAATCCCCTTGGGCTCGTGACTTTCGTACAGTCTAGCAAAGGCGGCGGCGCGGATCATCTGCATGCGGTCACTCGTGGTCGCGCACCGCGTGCGGCCGATAGGGCGCCTCGAGCGCGGCGGCTTCGGCGTCGTCGAGCTTGACGGCGAGCGCGCCGATCGCGTCGTCGAGATGCTCGAGCCGGCTCGCCCCGACGATGGGCGCGGTCAGCCCCGGCTGACGCATGAGCCAGGCGAGCGCGATCTGCGCCGGTCTGACGCCGCGCACGCGGGCGAGTTTGACGACCTCGTCCGCCACCTTGAAGTCGTCGTCGGCGAAGTAATAACGGTGCGCGACATCGTCCGACTTGGCGCGCGGCGTGTCGCCGCCGTCCTGGCGGCGCCGCGTGCCGGCGAGAAATCCGCGCGCCAGCGGACTCCAGGGGATGATGCCGACACCCTCGGCGCGGCATAGCGGCACCATTTCCCGCTCCTCCTCGCGGTAGGCGAGGTTCCATTGGTTCTGCATCGACACGAAGCGGGTCCAGCCGTGGCGCTCGGCGACGCAAAGCGCTTTGGCGAATTGCCATGCATGCATGCTGGACGCGCCGATGTACCGCGCCTTGCCCGCCTTGACGACATCGTGAAGCGCCTCCAGCGTTTCCTCGATCGGCGTGTCGTAATCCCAGCGGTGAACCTGATAGAGATCGACGTAATCGGTGGCGAGGCGGCGGAGGCTAGCATCGATGGCGTCCATGACGCGCTTGCGCGACAGGCCGCGATCGTTCGGTCCCTCGCCCATCGGATGGTAGACCTTGGTGGCGATCACGACGCTTTCGCGCCGTGCAAAGTCCTTGAGCGCACGGCCGACGATCTCCTCGCTGGCCCCGAGCGAATACATATCGGCGGTGTCGAAGAAGTTGATGCCCAGTTCGAGGGCGCGCCGGATGAATGGGCGGCTCGCCGCTTCATCGAGCACCCATGGCCGCCAGTTGGGATTTCCGTAGGTCAGCGTGCCGAGACAGATCCGCGAAACTTTCAGGCCGCTGCCGCCGAGCCGCACGTACTCCATGAATCCCCCGTCGATGGCTTTGAATTGGGCGCCTATTGGGTGCGCACTAGGCGCGCCGCGTAGAATCCGTCGAGACCGCCGGCCTCGGCGAGATGGCAGGGGAGGGTACGCAAATCCCCGGTTTCCGTCACCAGTTCTCCGAGCCCGAAGATCTCCGCCGGTGCGACTGGCCGGCGTTCGATTTCGGGCGCCCGCGACAGGAGCGCGGCGATGCGTTGCGGCCCCTCCTCCGGCTCGAGCGAGCACGTGCAGTAGACGAGCGTCCCGCCCGGCGCGAGCATGGACCGCGCGGCATCGAGCAGCCGGTCCTGCAGCGCGACGCACCGCCCGACGTCGTCGTGGCGCTTGATACGTAGGATGTCGGGATGGCGACGGGCGGTGCCTGTGGACGTGCACGGCGCGTCGAGCAAGACATGTTCGACCGCTGCCGGCGGCCGCCACGCCCGCGCATCGGCGATGATCAAATCGGCCGAAAGGCGCAATCGCTCGAGATTGTCGAGCACGACGGCGATGCGCGAACGCGAGCGGTCGACCGCCGTAACCTTGGCGCCGGCGGCGCAAAGCTGCGCCGTCTTTCCGCCCGGCGCCGCGCAAAGATCGACGACGACACGGCCGGCGACCTCGCCGAGCAAGCGCACCGGGAGCGCCGCCGCGGCGTCCTGCACCCACCACGCGCCTTCGGCGTATCCGGGCAGATCGGCGACCGCGCGCGAACCGGAAAGCCTCAGCGAACCCGTCGGCAGCAGGGCCGCGTCGAGCCGCCTTGCCCAGGATTCGCCATCGCGCTTGGGCGAAAGGTCGAGCGGCGGCTCGACCAGGAGCTGGGCGGCGATCGCCCGTGTCGTCGCCTCGCCATAGGCGGCAACCCACGACCCCCAAAGCCAGTCGGGCAAATTGACGCGACACTCGTCCTGCGCGGCGCGAATCGCCATCCCTTGGCGCGCTAGGCGGCGCAGCACCGCGTTAGCGAGGCTGCGATAGCTGGCGATCCTCCGAGTGGCGAGCG
>DATFES010000554.1:0-7786 GCA_035250945.1 Alphaproteobacteria bacterium
AGCGCGGTCGCCGATCACATCGCTTGCCCCGGGAACAGGGATGTCGACGACCGGCGCGCAATCGACGGTGATCCCAAGCTGGGAAAGTTCGTCGGCGATCAGCCGGGCATTGAGCCGACACGCATCCTCGGCGGCGGCCGAATCGTCGGCGTCGAGACGGCCAAATCGCGCCGCCGGCTGGGTCGTCCGCCAATGCGGCGGGCGCAGCCGCGCCACGCGTCCCCCTTCCTGATCGATTAGTACCGGCGCATCAGCCCGTCCGATGGAATCGCGCAGCGCTCCGACCAGCTCCCGTACCTGGTCAGGCGCCTCGATATTGCGCGCAAATAGTATGAAACCGAGTGG
Organism: Alphaproteobacteria bacterium; assembly: GCA_035250945.1. Classification (GTDB taxonomy): domain Bacteria; phylum Pseudomonadota; class Alphaproteobacteria; order CACIAM-22H2; family CACIAM-22H2; genus DATFES01. The sequence continues at coordinate 346 of DATFES010000554.1, forward strand.
ATCGCTATCGCGAAAAAACCGCCGCTCCCACTCATCGAGACTCAGTCCAGCGCAGCCGAAAATGACCGCCCGCGGCCGCCCATGCTCAGGGACGGACAACTAGACACCCGACCTTGCGTGCGGTCAGCTTCTTGCACACATCGCTGGCCGCGTCGGCGCTCGCTAGCGGGCCAAGCTGGATACGATAATAAACGCCCTTGCTGCCGAGATCGGCGCGGTGCACCGATAGCTGCAACGGCCCAAGGACATCGGTGTGCTCGCTCTTAAGTCGCTCGCCTTCCCGCTTCGCCTGGCTGTCGCTCTTCACCGAACCGATCTGGACTCGAAACCCCGCCGCCGGGCCGGCAGCCGGTGCAGTCGCCGCGGCCAGGTTGGCCGCGTTCGGTGCCGCAGGCGCCGCTGGGGGTGACGGCGGCGCGCTCGACGTCGCCTTTGCCGTCGTGCTTGGCGCGGAAGGCGCGCCGGTCGATCCGACTGCGCTTCTACTGGCTGTCGGCGGCGCTGTCTTGGTCGTCGACGGCGAGGCGGCGCTTGGCGAGGTGGGCGGCTTTACATCCGATTTCGGTTCGATCGCCACAAGCTTGCCGGTCGGCGGGGTCACCACGGCGACGGCGTCGGCCGGAGGCTTGATATCGGGCGCCTCGGGAATCGCCGGATTCGGCGGCGGCGGCGCGGAGGCCGGACGCGGGAGTGGCGCTTCGGGAGGCGGTAATAGCCGCTCGGCTTTCGGAGGTTGCGCCGGCGCCGCATCGGACTGCGCTTGGCCGAGCCGGCTGTAGATCTCTTTGTCCTGGAAAGGCACCGCGATCCCGCCGGGATCGTCGGGCCGCACCTTCACCGGCCGTTGGTCCGCCTGAACGACGGGCACCGAGCCGTCAACGGCGCCGCGGCCGCCGATAATATATGCGTAGCTCAGCACTCCGGCGAAAACGCCAACCGCGCCGACCGCGGCCAATCCCGGGAACCATCGGCGAAGTCGCGGGCGGCGCTCGGGCGCCCGGCGCAGATTCGGGAACGGGTCGTCGTCATACATTTCGGTTTCGGCTCGTGCGGGTAACATGTCAGCGCATCTCCTCGGCTGGTTCGACGCCCATGATCCGTAGTCCCGATGCGATGACGAGCCCTACCGCGCGCACCAACGCAAGCCGCGCACGGGACAGTTCGCGATCGCCCGCGACTACAAACCGCAACAGTGATTCGTCCTTGCCGCGCGTCCACAGGGCGTGGAATGTTGCGGCCAGGTCGTAAAGATAGAACGCCAGACGGTGCGGCTCGCCCGCCTCGGCGGCGCTCTCGAGCAAGCGCGGCCATCCGGCGAGGGTCTTGATCAGCGCCAGTTCGTCGGCATCCGACAGCAGTCGATGATCGGCGGCGGCGAGCGACGCATCCGACAGATCCAGGTCGGGCAGCGCTGCATGCGCCTGGCGCATCGCCGACCGCGTGCGGGCGTGCGCGTATTGCACATAGAACACCGGGTTGTCCTTCGATTGCTCGGTGACCCTCGCGAAATCGAAGTCGAGGTGTTGGTCATGTTTGCGCGTCAGCATGATGAAGCGGACGACGCCCGGGCCGACCTCGTCGATCACTTCGCGGAGCGTGACGAACGTCCCGGCGCGCTTCGACATACGGACCGGCTCGCCCTTGTCGAGCAGATTGACGAGCTGACAAATCCGTATCTCAAGCTCGACCTTGCCGTTGCTTATCGCCCGCACCGCCGCTTGCATGCGCTTGACGTATCCGCCGTGATCGGCGCCCCAGACGTCGACCAGACGCGCGAACCCGCGGCGCACCTTGTCGAGGTGGTAGGCGATGTCCGACGCGAAATAGGTCCACGACCCGTCGGACTTCTGCAGCGGCCGGTCGACGTCGTCGCCGAATTTGGTCGAGCGAAACAGGAGCTGTGGCCGCTGCTCCCAGTCGTCGGGCTTCATGCCCTTGGGCGGTTCGAGAACGCCGGTGTAGACGAGGTCGCGGGATTTGAGGAGGTCCACCGCCTCCTGGACGCGGCCCTTTTCGACGATGTCGCGACGTTCCGACGAAAATACGGCATGGCGCACGCCGAGCGCCGCCAGATCGGCGCGCACCAGATCCATCATCCGTGCGATGGCAAATTCGCGGACTTCCGGAAGCCACTCGCCCTCGGGTCTTCCCAGCCACTTGCGTCCGTCGCGAGCGGCGAGCGCAACGCCGACCGGCTTGAGGTATTCACCGGGGTAAAGACCGTCCGGGATCGCGCCGATGGTCTCGCCAAGTGCCTCGCGGTGGCGCAAGAACGCGGACCGAGCGAGGGCGTCAACCTGTGCGCCAGCGTCGTTGATATAGTATTCGCGCGCCACCTCGAAACCGGTCTTCTCCAGCAGTGCGGCGAGCGCATCGCCAACCACCGCGCCGCGGCAATGGCCGACATGCAGCGGCCCGGTAGGATTGGCCGAAACGTATTCGACGTTGACCTTGCGCCCCGCCCCCATCGTCGATGCGCCATACCGTTCGCCGGCGACGAGGATCGCCGCGAGCTGGCGGTACCAGACGTCGTGGTTGAGGCGCAGGTTGATAAAGCCCGGGCCGGCGATCTCGGCGGCGCTGACGTCCTTGTGGCCGCGCAGTCGATTCGCCAGCAACTCGGCGAAGTCGCGCGGCTTCATGCCGGCGCCCTTGGCGAGGATCAGCGCAGCGTTGGTGGAGACATCGCCATGCGCGGGATCGCGCGGCGGCTCGACCGCCAGCCGATCAAACGCCAGCTCCGCCGGCAGCTTGCCGGCGGCGGCGAGCGCTTCAAGGGCGCCGATGATCTCGCCACGCATATCGCTGAACAGGTTTATGCCTCCGTCGCTCAGTGTCGCTCTCCGAAAACCCGCGCATAGTCCTGAAACGCGAACCGATCGGTCATGCCGGCGATATAGTCGGCGACCAAACGCGCCGTCTTTGGCGTTCGCGGACCATCGGTGCGCTCCCGCCATTCCGGGGGTAGCCGCTCGGGACCTTCGAGGTAGGCCTCGAACAATGCGCCGACGACTCGCCGAGCGCTTTCACGCTCCTGATTCACCCGTTCATGTCGATACATGCGCGCATGGAGGAATTCGCGCAAGCCTTGCATTTGCCGCAGCATCGAGTCGGAGAATGCAATCAACGCGCCGCGGTGCCTACGAACGTCGTCGGAAGAGCGCGGTGCCGCGGCGTCGAGCCGCCGGCGCGATTCGTCGAGCAGGTCGGTCGCCATGCGGTCGATCAGCCGCCGAATCGATTCGCCGATCAACCGACTCGCCTCGATCTCGCCATGGAGGCGGCGCACCTCGGCCAATGTCGCGCCGACCAGCGGCACCTCCGCCAGATCGGCGAGCGAGAACAGTTCGGCGCGCAAGCCATCGTCGACATCATGATTGTTGTAGGCGATATCGTCGGATAGCGAAGCGACCTGCGCCTCGGCGCCGGGCCATGTGCCGAGCCATAAATCGTGCGTCGCAGCGTATTCGACGATCGCCGCCGGCAATGGCCCGGATTTGACCGCCTGCGGCCCGACCAGCGGACCGTTGTGTTTGACCACGCCTTCGAGGCTTTCCCAGGTCAGATTGAGTCCGTCGAAGCCGGCGTAGCGGTGCTCGAGCTTGGTCAGTATGCGTAGGGTCTGCGCGTTGTGATCGAAGCCTCCGAACCCAACCATGGCGGCATCGAGCGCGTCCTCGCCGGTGTGCCCGAATGGCGTATGGCCGAGGTCATGGGCCAGCGCCACCGCTTCCGCGAGGTCCTCGTCCAGACCCAGCGCGCGGCTGACCGTCCTCGCGATCTGCGCTACCTCGAGCGAATGGGTGAGCCGCGTCCGGTAATGGTCGCCTTCATGATGGACGAAGACCTGCGTCTTGTGCTTGAGCCGCCGGAAGGCGGTGCTATGGACGATTCGGTCACGGTCGCGCTGAAATTCGCTTCGCATAGCGCTCGGCGGCTCGCGATACAGTCGGCCGCGGCTCATCTCGGCGAAGCACGCAAAAGGCGCGCGCGCCGGAGCGAATGTCGCCGGTGATTGTTTGCGGGGCTTCATCGCCATCGGTCGAAGCTACAGTCGCCGTGCCCTCGCCCGCAACGCCGGCCCGTGCGCCGCAGCGTTGAATTTGCTTCCAAATCGCCGATCGGCGTCGTCGCGGGAACGCGAATTGACAAAGCGTTTTAAGTGCTTACATATGTTCGCAAGACGGCGGTGCAAGTTTTCACTAAGCTTTGGTGGAAACGCTTCGAATTCGAGGGATTTATGTCGACGAGCGACATTTCAACGCCAGCGCGCGGGATCGAGCTGACCGAGTCGGCGGCGCGGCGAATCGCCTGGTTGCAAAGCCAGGAGGAACACAAGGGATTGATGCTGCGCGTGTCGGTTTCCGGTGGAGGTTGCTCGGGCTTCCAATACGGTTTCACCTTCGACGACCAAAAAAGCGACGCCGATCTGGTCATCGAGCGCGACGGGGCGGTCGTGCTCATCGACGAGGTGTCGCTCGAACTGCTCGCCGGATCGACGATCGACTATGCCGAAGACATGATCGCCGCCGCGTTTTCGATCAAGAACCCGCAGGCCAAGAATTCCTGCGGTTGCGGTAACAGCTTTTCGGTTTAGTCTCCGGCGACGAAAGCCGCCGATGGCCCGCCTTTCCGGCGGGCCTTTTGCTTTGTCGACGGTCTGCGCTAACCTCGCCCCCGCATGACCAAGATCGCCACCTGGAACGTGAATTCGGTCAAGGCCCGCATCGGCCATGTGCTCGATTACCTGAAGCAGGCCAAGCCCGACATCCTGCTGCTGCAGGAGCTCAAGTGCGTCGACGGCGACTTTCCGCGGCTGGAGATCGAGGCCATGGGCTATGGCGTCGAGACGGTCGGCCAAAAGAGCTACAACGGTGTCGCGATCCTCGCCAAGGGCAAGATCGGCGGTGCCGTCCGGCGGCTTCCCGGCGAGAAGTCCGACGAGCAGGCGCGGTATATCGAAGCCTCCGTCGGAAAATGGCGCGTCGCATCGATCTATCTCCCCAACGGGAATCCCGCGCCAGGAGACAAGTTTACCTACAAGCTCGCCTGGCTCGAGCGGCTCTATGCCCATGTCGCGCATTTATTGACCGAGGGTCATCGCCTTGTGCTCGGCGGCGACTACAACGTCGCGCCGACCGACGCGGACGTTTACGATCCGCGCTCCTGGGCCGACGACGCGTTATGCCGGCCGGAATCGCGCGCGGCGTTTCGCAAGGTGCTCTATCTCGGGCTCACCGACGCCATTAGCGCGCTGCATCCGCAACCCGGCATCTACACCTACTGGGATTACATGCAAAACCGCTTTCCGAAGGACGAAGGGTTGCGTATCGACCATTTTCTGCTCTCGCCCGAGGCCGCTGACCGTCTCAACGCCGCCGGCGTCGACAAGGGGCCGCGGGCGAAAGACAAGGCGTCCGACCACACGCCCGTGTGGTGCGAGTTCAATGATTAGACGATGACCCAAGCGCCCATCTCGACCTTCACGGGCGGCTGCCTCTGCGGCAAGGTGCGCTGGCGTGCCGAGGGCGCCCCGCTTCACGTCAACCATTGTCACTGCGAGATGTGCCGCCGCGCGAGCGGCGCGCCGATCGTCACTTGGGCCACGTTCCCGTCGTCGAAGGTCAGCTTCATCGGTCCTCGCGTCGTACGCCGCTCGTCCCAGATCGCCTCGCGGAGCTTCTGCGGCGAATGCGGCTCGGCGCTGACATGGCAGGGCGATGGGAGTCCGGCGGAGATCGACCTCACCGCCGGCACCTTCGACGATCCCTCGCCGCTCATGCCCCGCGACCATCTGTGGACCGACAGCCAAATCGCCTGGCTCACGATCGCCGACGATCTGCCGCGCTATCGGACCAGCCGGCAAGCCGGATTGACGGAGAAGTGAATCCGCGCCGGCGCCGGCCGCTGGTATAGATTGAGAGTGTCCAATAACGACCCCGATGTGCGCCGCGGCGGCGGATGTCTGTGCGGCGCGATACGGTACGAGACGGTCGGCGAACCGACGACCGTCGGTCACTGCCATTGCACGCTGTGCCGGCGCGCCAGCGGCGCGGCGTTCGTGACTTGGGCCGTGTTTCCTGCCGGCGCGTTCGCCTTCACCAAAGGCGCGCCAAAAATCATCCGCTCCTCGCCCAAGGCCGAGCGGGCGTTCTGCGGCCTCTGCGGCACGCCGCTGTGGTTCCGCTATACCGAGGGGCCGGCGGACATCGACGTGACCGCGGCGACGTTCGACAATCCATCGGAGTTCGTGCCGCAGTACGCGATCTGGACATCGTCACGCCTGCCGTGGCTCGAACTCGAAGGCCACCTGCCCAGCTATCCCGACGATGGGCCGGATTTCTCGCCGTACAAGCGCTGAAGCGTCAGCGAATCTCGATGCGATGGGCGAACGTGTCGCCATCGCTGACGGTGATCTGGGTAAATCCCAGCAGCTTCGCCAGATCGAAGAAGGTGAAGTACTCCTCGACGGCGAATTCGCGGAAAAGCGGCGACAGGCGCGCCAATGCGGTGAGCGAGGCGAACAGCGCGCGGGCGCGATAGATCGTATTGAACTGGCCGTCGCCGGTGGCGACGACGATAAGTTTTTCCGCGTCCTCGCCCTTGGCGAAGATGGCGAATTGCGGGGGATAAGGCTGGTCGTAGATGAACTTGGTGAGCCCGGTGACGAAGCCGATGCGCCGCGAACGACTGCTGTCCTCGAGCTTTGCCGCACGCGAAACATACTCTTCGGTGCTCGAGATTTCAGGATAGTAATAGCCTTCATGGCGCTCATCGGCCGCCGCCGCCGTCGCGACCAATGACAAGACGAACCCGGCGAGCGCGATTTTCATCGCTTTCATGGCCGATCCCTTGGGGTCGCGGGCATGACCGGACCGTGCGGCTTGAGGCGCACGCCCGGCCGAAGTTTGCGCCACGGTAACGTCGACGTATCAGCGGGATTGGGGCCGGGCGAGGCGACGACCAGGACGTCGCGGGCGATCGGCTGGAAATGGGCACGAAAATGCACCGAGCTCTTCAGGCCAAGAACGCGCTGTCGCGCCGGTTCGATGCCGAGGTGGCGAAACATCTCCTGATCGGCAGCCTGCACCTTCTTCGATGCGACGACAACGGTCACGCCATTGTGGCGCAGCGCCGCCATCGGACCGAGGCGCATCTTGAATCCGCCGTAAAACGGCCCGGAACAGGTGAAGTTGCCGTCGCCCAATCGGTCCACCACGAAGCGCCCGACCAACGGTCGATGGCCTGGCAGCCCCGACTTGGCGCCGAGCGAAAACTCCATATTGGCGCCTAATCCTGCCTCATGGGCTTGCCTGGCGGCGTTCGCGTCGACGAGCAGCCCAAGCACCGCGTCATCGGCGCGCAACTGGATCATCGCGGCGAGCAATCCGACCGTGTCGCCATTGCCACCGGCGCCAGGATTATCCTGGGTATCGGCGAG
>DATFES010000555.1:0-3260 GCA_035250945.1 Alphaproteobacteria bacterium
CCGCCCGGCAATCGGCTATTCACCTAGTGCGATCGCCCCGGGCCGCCATCGGCCCGCAATCCCTGCATTCGAGTTGGCGCGCCATGACCGCGATAGCGAATATCCACGCCCGCGAAATCCTCGACAGCCGCGGCAATCCTACGGTCGAGGTCGACGTCACGCTCGCCACCGGCATCGTCGGGCGCGCCGCGGTGCCTTCGGGCGCCTCGACCGGCGCGCATGAGGCCGTCGAGCTGCGCGACGGCGACAAGACGCGGTATGGCGGCAAAGGCGTCCGCAAGGCGGCGAACGCGGTCAACGGCGAAATATTCGACGTTCTTTCGGGCCGCGAAGTCGAGGATCAATTAGCGATCGACCGCGTCATCGTCGAACTCGACGGCACTCCCAACAAGAGCCGGCTCGGCGCCAACGCTATCCTCGGGGTCTCGCTCGCCTGCGCCAAGGCGGCGGCGCAGCAAGCGAACCTTCCCCTGTGGCGATATGTCGGCGGCGCGCGCGCGCACCTGTTGCCGGTGCCGATGATGAACATCGTCAATGGCGGCGCGCACGCCGACAACCCGATCGACATCCAGGAATTCATGGTGATGCCGGTCGGCGCGGCGACGATGGCGGACGCGGTCCGCGTCGGCGCCGAGGTGTTCCATGCGCTCAGGAAGCGGCTAGCCGAGGCCGGTCATGCCACGAACGTCGGCGACGAGGGCGGGTTCGCGCCAAACCTGCGCAGCGCCGACGAGGCGCTCGCCTTTATCGTCAAGGCGATCGAGGCAGCCGGCTACATGCCCGGCGCCGACGTCGTACTCGCGCTCGACGCGGCGTCGACCGAGTTCTTCGAGGGGGGCAAGTACGCGATGGCGGGCGAGGGCAAGGCGCTCGACGCCGGCGGCATGGTGAAATTCTACCAGGATCTCTGCGCGCGGTATCCGATCGTTTCGATCGAGGACGGCATGGCCGAGGACGACTGGGCCGGATGGCAGGCGCTTACCGAGGCGCTGGGGTCCAAAGTCCAACTCGTCGGCGACGATCTGTTCGTCACCAACGTGCGGCGTCTGGCCGACGGCATCGCCAAGGGCATCGCCAACTCGATCCTTGTCAAGGTCAACCAGATCGGCACCCTCTCCGAAACCCTCGCGACGGTCGAGATGGCGCAGCGCGCCAACTATACGGCGGTAATTTCGCACCGCTCGGGCGAGACCGAAGACACGACGATCGCCGATCTCGCTGTCGCCACCAATGCCGGGCTGATCAAGACCGGATCGTTGTCGCGCTCCGACCGTCTGGCCAAATACAACCAACTCATTCGCATCGAAGAAGCGCTCGGGGCCTCGGCCCAATACGCCGGACGCGGCGCCCTCAAGCACGCTGCCTGAGCACGCCGATGCCGCGAATGTCGCGCCGGCATATTGCTGGTCCGGTCTACTATTTGCGATTGTCCAGCGCTCGCTTTGAAACTATTTATTGAAACGATGCGTGTCAGCGAACTTGACGCCCGGAGTCCCAATGTGATGGTGATCTACGACGTTGGAATGCACAGCGGCAACGATACCGAATACTATCTGCGCAAGGGATACAAGGTCGTTGCTATCGAGGCAAACCCGGAGTTATGCGCTATGACCCGGCGGCGTTTCGCGGACCGGCTCGGCGTTGACCTCGAGATCCTGAACGTCGGGGTAGCAATGGCGCCGGGCGAGCAGGAGTTCTTTGTCCACAAGAAGAAACCCGGCCTGAGCACGTTCGTGCCGCCGCATGACGCCGCCGACGGCGAGGTTTGGCGGCGGTTGACCGTGCCGACGGCGCGGCTCAGCGACATTATTCGCGCGCACGGCGAGCCGCATTTCGTCAAGATCGACATCGAGCGCTCCGACGTACATGCCCTTGATGATCTAAGAAATGCCGCGATCACGCCGCCACAGATCGCGGTTGAAGCTCACGTCTTCGACGTGTTGGTGGTGTTGCTGCGCATGGGATACGCCCGCTTCAAGTTCGTCAACGGGGCGCAAGTGCCGCGCCATTTCCGCAATCATAAGATCCGTCTACGCGACGGGACGCTCGCGGAGCACAACTTTCCTCGTAGCAGCTCCGGGCCGTTCGGCGACGATCTGCCCGGCGAGTGGTTGACGGCGTCCAAGGCGGTCTATCTGTACCATGGCCGACACATCATGTTTGGCGACGGTTGGTTCGACATCCACGCCGCCATGTGATGCTCGCCGGCCGCACATGATTGGTTCGCCTTATTTGTATCCGCACGGGCGCTTGCGCTTGGCCATTTCCACGCGATTGCTTACGCCCCGCCGGTGGGATATTTACGCCGCTCACGTATTGGAGGCTTGCGGGCAAGTGCTGCGGGCGGATCGATCTTGAAAGGGGCTTCGCCATGTCCGAGCGGGTCCGCGTCGTGTGTACGGAGAATGGCCGGGCGGTCGAGGCCAAGGTGCTTTCGCGGTCGCCGCGTCGCTTGCTGGTCAGCCTGGCGCTCGGCTCCGGCGAGCGCGACATTGAGCTGGTCCTGAGCCGCGACGACACCAGCAAGCCATACGCTGGGCGGCTCGCTGGGCTCGAGTTTACCGTTGCCGCCAAATAACCATGGAGCCCAAATACCGGACCAAGAGCCGGGTTGAACCTTTGGCGGAGAATAACGGCTCAAAATTTTGAATCGACGCGTAATTTTTCGTAGAATTCCATTGACGCATCGACTCGCCTTGTGATTCGCTTAACTCCATGACGATGTGGACCGAGATCAAGCGGCGCGGGCGCGATGTCGTCGGCCCGGTGCTTGGTTTTTGCGCTGCCGGCTATTTCATTTATCACTCGATCGAAGGCGAGCGCGGCTTGGTCGCCTATGCGCGACTGTCCAACGACGTGGCGCAAGCCAAGCTGCAGCTCGAAGAGGCAAGCGCCGAGCGCAAGGCGTTGGAACGGCGCGTGAACCTGCTGCGCGCGGACCACCTCGATGCTGATATGCTCGAGGAGCGCGCGCGGCTTATGCTCAACCTGGCGCGCCCCGACGAGATCGTAATTCTCGAGCAGAACTCCGAGCCGCGCTGAAGCCAGATTCATCGGGACGCCGCCCGGCAGCGGGCTTGCCACGGCCGGCAATAGAGCATTAGCGCAACCAGTTGGCAGCTAGAATTAATGAATTGACGGCGTCCACCGCCCGCTTCACAAAGTGTATCGCAACAAATGCGTCAACACGAAGTAGGGAGGATGTCGTGAGATTCAGTACTTTCAGCCAATTGGCCGCGATCGCCGCCGCGGGTCTTATC
>DATFES010000562.1:0-2719 GCA_035250945.1 Alphaproteobacteria bacterium
TTAGCGGAAAAAGGCTCGAGCTGCTGAAGGAGGCGTTCCCCGCGATTTCCCGCGCGGCGGTATTCATTGATGCGGAACTTGCGACTCAGCAGGTAACCGAGACTTTTCACGAAACGCAGGTGGCGGCGCAAGCTTTGGGCATCACGCTTCAGTCGCTCGAGGTAGGAGGTCCCAATCCGGATTTGGACGGCACATTTAGAAGCGCAACGAGTGCGCGCGCCGACGCTCTGATTATCCTGCCGGGCCCGGTCTTGGAGCGTCACATAAAGCGGGTTGTCGACTTGGCGGCGATGAGTCGGCTTCCGGCGATCTACCCAACGCGCGAGTTTGTCGAGGCCGGCGGTCTCATGTCCTATGGGTTGGACTTCGTCGACTTGTTCCGGCGCGCCGCAACCTTTGTCGACAAGATATTGAAAGGAAAAAAGCCCGCCGACCTGCCCGTAGAGCAGCCGACGCGGTTCGAGCTAATTATCAATCTCAGGGCTGCAAATTCGCTCGGTCTCACGATCCCCCAATCGCTGCTCGCTCGCGCCGACGAGGTGATCGAATAGCGGCGTTGACTTCCAGTTCGGGTCGAACCGCGGCGCCGCCGGCGGTTCGCCGCCGTTGGCCCGCGCCGCCGCCCATGCTAGGGTCCGCCTGCACCCGGTGAGGGAAGTCCGGTGCGGCGGCCATCTTGCGGCCGCTCATGCCGGCGCTGCCCCCGCAACTGTATGGGCGAGACCTCGGGCCAAACGCCACTGATCGCGCTGCTACGCGCGATTGGGAAGGTGGCCCGGGTGTCGTGGACCCCAAGCCAGGAGACCTGCCGGGCGCCGGCGCGTCGTTCCTTTGATCGCGGAGCGTCGCGCCGCCGGCCCACACGAATCCTCGGCGGGAGGATCGCGCCATGATCAGCCAGTCCGCCGTCGCGCGCGCGACGGGACAGTCCCTGCTACCGACGGCGACGCTCGTCCTGGGCGGAGCGCGGGCGGGCAAGAGCGCCTACGCCGAAACGTTGATCATGACGTCGCTGACTTCCGGCGATACGCCCATCTATATCGCCACCGCCGAAGCCGGCGATCAAGAAATGCGGACGCGCATCGAAGAGCATCGCGCCCGGCGCGGCCAGCGCTGGACGACGATCGAAGCCCCGCTCGATCTTGTCGCCGCACTTCGCAGGCATGTCATCGCCGATCAACCGGCGTTGGTCGATTGCCTGACGTTGTGGCTCGCCAATCTGCTCGCCGCCGGCCGCGACGTGGCGCGCGAAACCGAACGGCTGGTCGCGATTCTCGACGACCTCGGCGCGCCGGTCGTCCTGGTGTCGAACGAGGTTGGGCTAGGCATCGTCCCCGACAACGCGCTGGCCCGCGCCTTTCGCGATCACGCCGGACGTCTCAACCAAGCCATCGCCGCCGCGGTGCCGTGCGTGGTGATGGTCGCCGCCGGTCTGCCGATCGTCCTCAAGAACTCGACACGGATCGCCCCATGATCTTTCGTTCCCGCATTCCCGCAACGGTGCTCACCGGCTTCCTTGGCGCCGGCAAGACGACCACGTTGCGTCACCTGCTGGCCAGCGCGCATGGCCGCCGTCTGGCACTGGTGATCAACGAGTTCGGCGAGCTTGGCGTCGATCGCGAGCTGCTGCTTGGCTGCGGCATCGCCGACTGCCGCGAGGAGGACGTGATCGAGCTCGCCAATGGTTGCATCTGCTGTACCGTCGCCGACGACTTCCTGCCGACCATCGAAAAGCTGATCGATCGCGACGATCCGCCCGATCACATCGTCATCGAGACCTCGGGGTTGGCCCTGCCCAAGCCGTTGGTGAAGGCCTTCGCCTGGCCCGAGGTGCGCTCGCGCGTGACGGTCGACGGCGTCATCGCGCTGATCGACGCACCGGCGCTCGCCGCCGGGAGGTTCGCCGATGACCCGACCGCGATCGCCGCGCAACGCGCCGGCGACCCGGCGCTCGGTCACGATAATCCGCTGGCCGAGCTGTTCGACGATCAACTTGCCTGCGCCGATCTCGTGCTCTTGAACAAGACCGATCTCCTGGCGCCCGAGGCGGTCGATACGCTCGCCGCCGCGCTCCGCTTGCGGCTGCGTCCCGGCGTCAAGCTGTTGCGCGCGCGTTTCGGCCAAGTCGATGCGTCGGTGCTGCTTGGCGTCGGCGCCGCGGCGGAAGACGACCTCGCCAGCCGGCCGTCGTCGCACGAAGCCGACGGCGCGGCGCATGACCACGACGATTTCGAAAGCTTCGCGCTTCCGCTTGGACCGATCGTCGCCCCCGATGCGCTGATGTCGCGATTGGCCGAAATCATCGCCCGCCACGACATATTGCGCATCAAGGGCTTTCTCGATGTGCCCGGCAAGGCGATGCGGCTGGCGCTGCAAGGCGTCGGCCCGCGGATCGAGCGCTATTTTGACCGCCCCTGGTCGGCGGGCGAGCGGCGCGTCAGCACGCTCGTCGTCATCGGCCGCAAGGGCATCGACCAGCACGCGATCGCCGCGGCGCTCGCCGGACAGCCGGCCGCCTGATGCATCTGCTGGCGACACAGCCGGGACAACTCGTCGAGGCCGACGAAGCGGTCGATCTCGGCCAGACGCCGGCTGAGCTCGTCGTGCTGTCGGCGGCCGATACCGAAATCGCCTGCCTCGCCGCGGCGTATGCGCGGCTGGATAATCCGCGCGGCGAGGCAATGCCGCGCCTGCGTTTGGTCAATTTGCTGCGTCTGCA
>DATFES010000564.1:0-3511 GCA_035250945.1 Alphaproteobacteria bacterium
GAGCGCCGACATGCTCGCCTCGTCGCTGACATCGCATGGCAGGACCAATCTGCCGCCGACCTCGTTCGCCAGCGGCCGTACGCGCTTTTCCAACGCCTCGCCCTGATAGGTGAACGCGACTTCGGCGCCGTGGGCGGCGAGCGTCTTGGCGATTCCCCAGGCGATCGACCGGTCGTTCGCCACGCCCATGACAAGCCCGCGCTTGCCGGCCATCAGAGGACGAGGGTCGGTCATAATAAGTTGTTGCTCCTGCTTCGGTTTTTCGAGTTTCCTTGTGGGGCGCGGGGCATCGTACACGAAAGCGGCGGCGGATCAAACCGCCGCCGCCCGTGGCCGCGTCGCGAAAAAATCAGGAGAAGGCGACGGTCAGGCCGCCGCCGAATCGACAATCAAGCGATGCCGCTGGTCAGTTGGCGATCTTCCACGATCCGTCGGGTTGCCGGCAAGCCGTGCCGTAAGCGCGCTCGGTCTTGCCATCGACGGTGATGGTCGTCTGATACTCGCGGCAGACATGCCCCGAATTGTCAGTACCCTGGCGAGTCGGGGTGACCGTTCCGGAGTGCCCGGATTCTGGATTGCTCCAGACGATTCGTTCGCCGACCGGCGCCGCGTGCGCGCGGTCTTGCGCCTGCTGCGCCGCCGCGATATCGGACTTGTCGAGCGAACGGCCGACTTCGCGGCCAAGAAATGCGCCGATCAAAGTGCCGGCGGCGGTGGCGACGATCTGGCCGCTTCCGCTGCCGATTTGCGAGCCGATCACGGCGCCGCCGACGCCGCCAACGATCGTCCCAACGTTCTCCTTCGGCCCGGCGTCGGAGCAGGCCGCCATTGCGATCGCGACGCCGACGATCAATACGGAGTTCGAGATCTTCATCCAAACCACCTCGTTGCTGTCGATGATCGCGGTCCGACGGTTAACAAATCGTGCAAACCGCTTTCGGCCCGATTCTATCTCCTCGCGCCTTCGCGCCCAAACGCAATGGCTCGCTCCCTCGGCCATTTAGCCTTATATAACGGGCAAGAAGGGATTCCATTCCCGAGGCCAATACCGAGGTACCGATGAGCCCTGAGGACACTGCCCACGCCGCATCCATCGGGGATCCATTGGCGCGTTTCCATGTCTGGTTCGAGGAAGCCAAGGTCCGCGAGGCCAACGACCCGAACGCCGTGGCGCTCGCCACCGTCGATTCCAGCGGCCAGCCGTCGGTGCGGATGGTGCTTCTGAAGGAGGCCGATGCGCGCGGCTTCGTGTTCTACACCAATATCGAAAGCCGCAAGGGAGCCGACCTCGCCGCCAATCCGCGCGCAGCGCTGCTCTTTCATTGGAAATCGCTTCGCCGCCAAGTTCGCGTCGAAGGCGAGGTAATGCGGGTCAACGACGCCGAGGCCGATGCGTATTTCGCCACGCGCCCGCGGTTGGCGCAGATCGGCGCCTGGGCCTCGCAGCAATCCCGCCCGCTTGCCTCGCGCTTTGATCTCGAGAAACGCGTCGCCGCCTTCACCGCGCAGTTTGGAATTGGGGCGATCCCGCGGCCGAAATACTGGACGGGTTTTCGCGTCGTCCCGGACCGCATCGAGTTCTGGGAGGATCGACCGTTTCGATTGCATGATCGTCTGGTCTACCTGCGCGAGACCGCAGGTTGGCGGACGGAAAAACTGTTCCCTTAACGACTTGCGTTCGCGGATATGCTGATCGCCCCTGCAACCGCCACGCGGATCGCCGATCCCGCCCAGGCGGCGCGGCTGATGCGACTGGCCACCTACGCCTCGGTGGCGGTCGCCGCCGTCTTGATCGTCGCCAAGGCGGCGGCGTGGGAGCTGACCGACTCGGTGAGCGTGTTGTCGAGCCTCCTCGATTCGCTGCTCGATGCGGCCGCATCGCTGGTCAACCTGCTTGCGGTCCGCCACGCGCTTACGCCCGCCGATCGCGAGCACCGGTTCGGCCACGGCAAGGCCGAGCCGCTTGCCGGTCTCGCGCAAGCCGCCTTCATCACCGGGTCGGCGCTGCTCCTGGCCTCCGAGGCGGCGCACCGTCTTTTCAGTCCCCAACCGATCGCCTACGGCGCGATCGGCATCGCAGCGATGGTGCTGTCGATCCTCGCCACAGTCGGATTAGTCGTTTTTCAGCGGCGTGTCGTCGCCAAGACCGGCTCGGTGGCCGTCGGCGCCGATTCGCTGCATTACGCCAGCGATTTCCTCCTTAACGGCAGCGTGATCGTCTCGATTCTGCTGACCGGTTGGCTCGGCTGGCAGTGGATCGATCCCGTGTTCGGAATCGCGATTGGAATGTTCATTCTGATCGGTGCTTGGCGAATCGCCCGCTTGTCGTTCAATCTGCTGATGGACATCGAACTGCCGGACAGCGATCGCGACCGCATTCGAGCGCTGGCGTTGGCGCATCCCGAGGTGACCAACGTTCATGACCTACGTACCCGCTCCGCCGGCCCGGACATCTTCATCCAAATGCACCTCGAAATGAACGGCGAGATGCCGTTACGGCGGGCGCATGAGGTCGCTGACCAGGTCGAATCCGAGATACTCGCCGCCTTTCCCAACGCCGAAGTGATTATCCATCAGGATCCCGAAGGCGTCGCCGAAACGCGCAAATCCTTCGCGCGTTGATCGCGCCGCCGGCCGCGCATGACCGATGAACGCCGGCGATGATCGCTGAAGACCAATCGGAGGTTATCGCCTTCCTGGAGAATCCCGCGACGTGGGGCGATTCGGCGGGCGAGGTCGTGCGCATCGACACGCATGGCGCCGCCGTCTTTCTGGTCGGCGAGCGCGCCTACAAGATGAAACGCGCGGTCCGATTTCCGTACATGGATTTCTCGACCTTGGAGCGCCGCCGCACCGCATGCGAGGCGGAATTCGCGATCAATCGACGAACGGCGCCGACGATCTATCAGGGGGTCGTCGCCGTCACGCGAGAACCGGCCGGGCTCGCGCTTGGCGGCCTGGGCGTGCCCGTCGAGTGGCTGGTCGTCATGTGGCGATTCGACCAGGGATGCCTGTTCGATCGCATGGCGAAGGATGGACGCTTGCGGCCCGAGCATATCGAAGCCCTGGCCGAGGAGGCGGCGGCGTTTCACGAGATCGCGGAGCGACACCGCGACGGCGGCGGCGCCGCCAATATTGCCCGGGCCATCGATTTCAACCGCGATGGGTTCGCTGCCGCCGCCGGGATTCTCGAGCCGCATGCGGCGCGCGCGCTGGTCACCGAATGCCGCGATGCGCTGGCGAAACAGGCGCGCTTGCTCGAAGCACGGCGCGCCGACGGCTTCGTACGCCGGTGCCACGGCGATTTGCACCTACGCAACGTGTGCCTGATCGAGAATAGACCCACGCTTTTCGACGCCATCGAATTCAACGACGACCTCGCTGTCATCGATGTGCTCTATGACATCGCATTCCTGATCATGGATCTCGTGCGCGACAGCCGCACCGACCTGGCCAGTCGTGCCCTCAACCGATATCTGGAAACGAGCGACGACTATGGCGGCCTTGCGGC
>DATFES010000566.1:0-2859 GCA_035250945.1 Alphaproteobacteria bacterium
GGGACGCCGAACGCCTTGGCGACGCACTCGGCGGTGATGTCGTCATGCGTCGGTCCGATGCCGCCGGTGGTGAACACGTAATCGAACTTGGTTCGTACTTCATTCACTGCCGCGACGATCGTCGCCTCGACGTCTGGAATCACCCGCGCTTCGAGCACCTGGACGCCGATGGCGTTGAGCTGCTCGGCCAGCCACGGCAGATTGGCGTCCTTGGTTCGGCCCGACAGGATCTCGTTGCCGACGATCAAAACGCATGCGGTGACCTGCTTTTCGGGCATGAACCGGCGGCTCCAACGATGGCGGCCGGATCATAGCTGACCTGCCCCACGGTGGAGAAGCGATCTGGCGCCGGCCGATGGCGCCATGGCAAACTGCCAGGCTCATGACCAAGCGTGCCCGCCAGCGCCCCGCTCCATCGCGCGATTCCGGTCCTGCCCCAGCCGCGGCGATGGGCTTCGGCGCCAATGAGGCATTGGCGTTCCTGGGCCAGACCGACCGTCCCGGAGCGGCCGCGACGCCGCCCCCGCGCGAGACGGCACCATTGGGCGCTCCACCGCCCGCGCGCACGCCGCAGCAGGTCTACGCCGCCGTGTACTGGCAAACCAAGGACCTTCTCGCGCTCGGCAGAACCGCCGGAATCGTCGCCCAGGCGATGGCGGCGGCGCACCGGATCGCCGAGCATGCCTGGACCACGACGCGTCCGGCCGTCGAGGCGCGGGCCAAGCCGTTCGATTGCGCCAAGGGATGCGGCTGGTGCTGCCACCAGCACGTTTCGGTGCATCCGGCCGAAGCGACCGCCATCGCGCGATGGCTCGACACGCGGACGCCCGAGCCCGACCGGCGCCGGCGATACGCCCGCATCCAGGAAACCCAGACGAAAATCGCCGGCGCGACGACGATGGAGCGCCGCAAGGCGCGGGTGCCCTGCCCTTTCCTCGATGATGGCGCGTGCAGCATCCACCCGGTGCGGCCAATGCGCTGCCGCGGGTTTTTCTCACGCGATGTCGGCTTGTGCCGCGCAACGTTCGACGATCCGGCGGCGGGCGTCGACGATCCGCGTTGGCAGCAGAACGACGTTTTGCCCCGCGAGCCGACGCGCTTGTTCGACGCCGCGATTCGCGCCCTCGCCGCGGCGCTCCACGAAGCGGGTCTCTCCGCCGATACGTTGGAACTGACGGCCTCTCTGGCGCTTCTCGGCCGCGATCCGGACGCGGTCGAACGCTGGATCGCCGGCGAGGAAGCGTTCGCCCCCGCCCGCTTGCCGCCGCGCACGCCGTCGAAGGTCTAGCCGGATGGATCGCGGCGTCCTACATATACGCGCATGAATCAGGCTAGACGCGTTATGTCCCAAGACCGCCTCGCCGAGCCCGTCGACCTCGACAGCCGGCGGATCAAGATCCACGGGCCCGGCGAGTTCGCCGGCATGCGCGGCGCGGGCCGGCTGGCCGCCGAAACGCTCGATTTCATCACGCCCCATATAAAGCCGGGCGTGACCACCGGCGAGCTCGACCGGCTCTGTCACGACTTCATCGTCGCGCGCAACGCCGTGCCTGCGCCGCTCGGCTATCGCGGATTTCCGAAATCGATCTGCACGTCGGTCAATCACGTCGTCTGCCACGGCATCCCGAGCGACAAGCGGCTGCAGGATGGCGACATCCTTAACATCGACGTGACCGTCATCCTCGACGGCTGGCATGGCGACACCAGCCGAATGTTCTATGTCGGCGAGGTCGGCGTGAAGGCGCGCCGCCTGGTCGACGCCACCTACGAGGCGATGATGCGCGGCATCGAGGCGATCCGGCCCGGCGCCACGCTTGGCGACCTCGGTCACGCGGTCCAGGCCTACGCCGAGGCCAGCCGATTTTCGGTGGTGCGCGATTTTTGCGGCCATGGGCTCGGCCGCGTCTTTCACGATGCGCCATCGGTCCTGCATTACGGCGACGCCGGCACCGGGCTTGCCCTGCGCCCCGGCATGTTCTTCACCGTCGAGCCGATGATCAACGCCGGCCGTTGGGAAGTGAAGATCCTCGCCGACGGCTGGACCGCCGTAACCAAGGACAAGTCGCTTTCCGCCCAATTCGAGCACTCGGTCGGCGTCACCGCCGACGGCTTCGAAATCTTCACCCTTTCGCCCGCCGGATTGCACAAGCCGCCGTATGACGTCGCCTAAGGCGCAAAGCACCGCGCCACACTACCTCGGACACCGACAGCGCCTGCGCGATCGTTTTCGCCACGCCGGCGGCGGCGCGCTTTCCGATTACGAGCTCGTCGAGCTGCTGCTGTTTTCGGCGATTCCGCGGCGCGACGTGAAGCCGATCGCCAAGGCGCTTATCGCTCGTTTCGGCAGTTTCGCCGCGGCGATCTCGGCCGATCGCACGGCGCTCGCGGCGGTTCCCGGCCTCGGCGACGGGGCGATCGACGCCCTCAAGGCGGTGCGCGAAGGCGCGGTACGCCTGTTGCGCGCCGACGCAATGGCCGCCCCCGTGCTCGGCTCGTGGCAGAAGGTGCTCGACTATTGCCGCGCCAGCATGGCGCACGGGGCGACCGAGCAGTTCCGCGTGCTGTTCCTCGATCGCAAGAACGCGCTTATCGCCGACGAGGAGCAGGCCCGCGGCACGGTCGACCACGCCCCGGTCTATCCGCGCGAGGTGGTGAAGCGCGCGCTCGAATTGGCCGCCTCGGCGATCATCATGGTCCACAACCATCCCTCCGGCGATCCGACGCCGTCCAAGGCCGACATCGACATGACCCGGACGGTGGCCAAGGCGGCCGAGGCCGTCGGCGTCGTGCTGCACGACCATATCGTCGTCGGCAGGACCGGCCACGCCAGTTTCAAGGGCCTCGGACTGTTGTGACGGC
>DATFES010000567.1:0-3221 GCA_035250945.1 Alphaproteobacteria bacterium
GCGCCCGCCGATCTCCGAGTATTCGCCTTCCACGTTCTCGCGAACGATCACCATGTCGATGTCGGTCGGCCCGCGGCCCTTGAGCGGCGATTCGAGTCCCTTGAGCAGCCGCACGGGACGCAGGTTGACGTACTGATTGAAGGTGCGCCGGATCGGAATCAGCAGGCCCCACAAGGAGACATGATCGCTTACGCCGGGAAATCCGACGGCGCCGAGGAAGATGGCGTCGAACTTGCGGAGCCGCTCGATGCCGTCTTCCGGCATCATGCGCCCCGTCTTGGCGAATCGCTCGCAGCTCCAGTCGAAATGTTTGATGTCGTAGGAAAGTCCGAACTTCTTACCCGCCGCCGCCAGCGCGCGCAAGCCCTCGGGAACGACTTCGTGGCCGATTCCATCGCCGGGAATCACTGCGATCTTGAAACGCTTGGCCATCGTCGAACGCCCCCCATCGCGCTGGAAATCGGGTCGCTAACC
Source organism: Alphaproteobacteria bacterium (assembly GCA_035250945.1). Taxonomy (GTDB): domain Bacteria; phylum Pseudomonadota; class Alphaproteobacteria; order CACIAM-22H2; family CACIAM-22H2; genus DATFES01. Next base: position 475 of record DATFES010000567.1, read on the forward strand.
TATCAGCTTCGCGGGCGCGATCAACGCTCGACAGCGGCGGGGCGCACCCGCATTCTGCACAGGGCTCGACGGCGACCGAATGCGATCCACAGAATGACGGCGAAATACCCGGTCCCAGATCTTGGCGCTTTTTTGGCTGGTGAATGGCGCCTTGCGCGCATCATCGATGATCGCCGCGCCAAGACGCATGGGCGATTTCGCGGACGCGCGATCTTTCGTCCGACGCGCGGCGGACTCGCCTGCCACGAATCCGGCATGCTGCGCTTCGGCGCGCATTGCGACCTCGCCGAGCGGACGTACGTCTATCGATTTCTCGGCCGCTCGCGGGCCGAAGTCGAATTCCGCGACGGCCGGCCATTTTATGTACTCGACCTTTCGAGCGGCGATTGGAACGCCACCCATCTTTGCGATCCCGACCGCTACGATGGGACGTTTTGCGCCCGTGACGGAAATGCGTGGGAGATGCGGTGGACGATCGCCGGTCCGCGCAAGGACCTAACCGTCGTCAGTCGCTTCCGACGGCGCGTAGCATCGGTTCGGTTCCCCCTGCAGCCACGCGCCGTTCCGCGCGCGCCGCTTCCCAGCCGATGAGCGCCATCTTGCGCGGCCGGCCCCAGTGATAGTCGCTGATCGCGCCCGATTTGCGGATCACGCGGTGACAGGGAATGAGAAACGAGATCGGATTATCGCCGACCGCCGAACCGACCGCACGCGCCGCTCCGCGCGCGCCGACCGAAGCCGCGATCGCATCGTACGAGACGAGCGCCCCCTGGGGGATGCGCAACAGCGCTTCCCAAACCTTGATCTGAAACGGCGAGCCATACAGCACCAGCTTTAGCTTGGCCGCTTCGCCGGACCCCGGTTCGAAAATGGCTCGACCGAGCCGCCCGACCGTCGATGGGTCCTCGGTGAACCCGGCGCTCCGCCAGCGCGCGGCCATGTCCTCGAAGCACGCGCCCCGCCCATCCGCGCCGACAAAAGCGAGACCGCAGATTCCGCGCGGCGTCGTAAAGATGAGCGCTTCCCCGAACGGTGAATCGGCGTAGCCGTAGCGGATCGCCAGTCCTTCACCGCGTCGCTTGAATTCGCCGGGCGTCACCGCCTCGTGACTCACGAACAGGTCGTGTAACCGTCCCGGCCCGGACAACCCCGCAGCGTACGCCGCGTCGAGCACGCTTCCAGACTCCGACAAGCAGGCCTTGGCGCGGTCGAGCGACAGGTACTGCAGGAACTTCTTCGGACTCACGCCGACCCAGCGGGTGAACAGCCGTTGGAAGTGATGCGCGCTGAGGCCGATCTCCGCTGCAATGCGGTCGAGGTCGGGCTGGTCGTCGATGCGCTCGGCGATGAAGGCAAGCGCCTGTTCGATGCGGGTATAGTCACTGGCCACGGTCATATACTCCATTCGTTGTCGGGCGATTCTATCCCTTGGCGCCGTGGTCGCCACCCGCTTCTTGCGCCAAGGCAATTCGTCACATTCAGCCGCAAGATCCGGGTGGAATCGCGTTTCCGGCCGACCCTACGCTCGGCCGAAATTCTACCTGCGAGGACAATGCTTTGACGTCCGTAAACAGAGTTATGAGGCCGCTCGAATGGCTTTTCCTCGCGGTGCTTTCCGTATTGTGGGGCGGCGCGTTCTTTTTTGCCAAGGTGGCGCTCGCGGAGATCGGCCCACTGACGCTGGTATTCGGTCGCGTCGCGCTTGCCGCCGCGGCGTTGTGGGTCGTCGTGCTGGCGCTCGACGCGGCCCCGGCGCACGGACGCGGCGTGTGGCGCGATCTCTTCATCATGGGTGCGTTGAACAATGCGCTTCCGTTCAGCCTCATCTTCTGGGGCCAGACGACGATCGCCAGCAGCCTTGCTTCGATATTGAACGCCACGACGCCCGTATTCACGGTGGTGCTGGCGCACTACCTGACGCAGGACGAGCGGATGACGGTCAACCGCGTCGCCGGCGTCGTCCTCGGTCTGGTCGGAGTCGCGGTGTTAATCGGCACGGATGCGATCGCCGGCTTTGGCCGCGACGTCGCGGCGCAGCTTGCGTGCGTCGCGGGCGCCATATGTTATGCATGCGCAGGGATTTTCGGTCGGCGGTTCCACGCCCTTCCGCCGACATTCACCGCGGCGGGACAGCTTACGGCATCGAGTATACTTATTCTGCCGGTCGTACTGTCCGTCGAAGCGCCATGGACCACCGCATGGCCCAGCGCCACGACGTGGGGTGCCGTAGCGGCGCTCGCCATGGTCAGCACAGCGGCGGCCTACGTCATCTATTTCCGCATTCTGGCCGTGGCTGGCGCAACCAACATCTTGCTCGTCACGCTTTTGGTGCCGGTGAGCGCGCTGTGGCTGGGAACGGCGATCCTCGGCGAGCGTCTCGACGCGCACCATTTTCTCGGCATGGCGCTGATCGGCCTCGGGCTCGCCGCGATCGACGGCCGGCCGCTGCGCTGGCTTCAGCGATTGCCCGACAGATCGAGCGCGAAATAGCGCGCGCCGATTATGGGATTGTCGTAGTAGGGCGCGATCTCCTGAAATCCGAGCGTGCGATAGAGGTCGATCGCCGCCCGCATCGATTCGATCGTGTCGAGGTGCATTCGGCGATAGCCGCGGGCGCGCGCCGCGGCGATGATTTCTTCGGCCAGCCGCCGGCCGATCGCCAGTCCGCGCCGTTCGGGAACCACGTACAGCCGTTTCATCTCGCACGTGCCGGGAGGATTGCGACGATCCACATCCAATGGGCGAAG